>JAMCUH010000034.1 GCA_023379435.1 Thermoplasmatota archaeon
AACCTGAAATCCATGTCAGGTATTGCCTTTGCAAATTTTGTGACACCACCCGACACCATGTATACCTTTCTTCCCTGGTGTTTCATAAATATCAATTCCGCATTATGGGAACGCATAAAAATTATTCTACGTGGTCGAAAACAAAGCTTAATTTATGACACAATTCTGTGGGTTTATGAGAACTCTCTTCATAGGAGGTTCGGGGTTCATAGGCAGAAACCTGATCGCATCATATGACAGGGGTGATGCTGCCTACATGTCCAGGCATTCTTCGCTTGAGCTTGAAGATAAGGGCATAGAGCACATATTAGGCAGTGTAACAGATGCAGATAAGGTAATGGATACTGTGAAGGATTTTGATGTCATTGTTGATCTTGCCGGAATATGGGATGAGAAGGAACAGAAATTCATGGATGTTCATCTGCAGGGTGTCAAGAACATTGTTGCTGCGGTAAAGAAATATGACAAGAACCAGAAACTTATCTATTTCTCAGCCATGAACACCGATTTTGGGGCATCGGAATATTACAGATCAAAGAGGATTGCTGAAGATAATGTATACACACTGAAGAATGGTCTCGTGATAAAACCTTCCACAATATTCGGACCCGGTGATCATATAACCGACGAGATTATCAGGCTTGCTGGAAAAAAACTGAAGAAGTTCCCCGGATTGGGAAACCTGGCACCACTCCACATTGATGATCTTGTTACTGCATTCAGGGCCGTAACTGATCAGACCGGTACCCTGTATTTCTGCTCCACAGAGAAAATGGACCTTGTGGATGCCATAAATATAGTGAGGGAGAAAACTGGTATGAAACCTGTTAAATCAATGGAAACGAAAGTGAATATAAACAAGCTGCTTCAGAAGATAACTTCAAAAGGTATCGGTACATACGATGAACTCATGAGCCTTTCGCTGAACAGGTTCAGGGAAACCACATTTGTAACCAGGATAGTGAAAAATCTCAAGTCATACAGGGAATATCTGGAGAATTATCTAAGCCAGAACTACAGGAGCACATGACCCATGGCTTCCCTGTAAACATATATGGCGAGTTTGCCCAGATATTTCAGGAGATAATCCGTCACCAGGGAAGAAAATCTGCTGTCCTTTCTTGTCTGTTCCAGATAGGCAAGAGCGCTGAATATGTGACTTGAAGCCACCATAAGATATGCTGTTCTCTCATTACCAGTGCTGAGTTTCTCCTTTGCATCAGTCCAGCTTTCCTCGGCATGGTTAAGCATTTTTCTGTCGGGATCTGCAAGCTTGGAATCCGGATCTGAAAGATTATTCATTAAAGTGTCAAACATGTCAAGTATCTTCCTGAGTTCCTGAACTCTTGAACCGCTTGATATGGAAAGGCCAATAAATGCCTCAGCCTGATTCATTTCTGAAAGATAAAGAAAATACGGATGATCCAGGGGAAGATTTTCCTCTATAAGGTCACAGTACCTTTCTTCAGGATTTTCTTCAGGAATCATTTCAATCAATATCTTATAGCCCCGGGCAGATTTGAACTGCCGTCGACGGGTCCAGAGCCCGTAATGCTTGGCCGCTACACCACGGGGCTATTGGAAGAGCATATGATTTAACATAATAACATTTTTCCATTTCATTGGTTCACTGTGTTGATTGATCAATGTATTTTCTGATATCGAACAGAATTTTCATGAAACTGCCCCTTGTCATTCTTCCTGTATTGACATTTCTTGGGCTTGGATGATAGGAACAGAATACCCTGATTCCCGAGATCATAACAGATGAACCATGGGAAAACTTTCCTTTTGCTGGAGAAGATCTGGCATCCATTGCCATGATGACAGACTCAAATGCTATTCTCCCTAAAGCAAGAACTGCCTTCAGGTTTTTGAGCATGGATAATTCAAACTTCAGGTATGGAAGACAGTTTGCAATCTCTTCTTTCGTTGGAATATTGTCTGGTGGAACACATCTCACTGCTGCGTTTATATAGCAGTTATAATACTTAAGGCCATCTTCCCTGCTAATGGAATAAGGGTGATTGCAGAACCCTGCTTCATACAGACAGGATACCAGAAACTCTGAGCTCTTGTCTCCCGTGAAAATTCTACCTGTCCTATTTGCACCGGTTGCAGCAGGAGCGAGACCTAAGACCATGAGCCTACCATTCGGATCGCCAAATCCCGGAACCGGTTTTCTCCAGTACCTCTCCCCTGTTTTATTTTCTTTATCAATAAGAACATGATCTCTGAAATCCTTCAGTCTCCGGCACTTTTCGCAGTTGATAAGATCCTCATTCATTGATTCCAATGTAACCCAAGCAATCTTAGACGTGGATGTATGATACTTTTGCACTATATAGAGGGGTTGCTCATGTTGTAACTCTCTTCCAGTAATAGAAACAGTTGTGATATCAACAAAGAATCATAGAAGATAACACGATTCGATAACTTTCCCCAGGATTTTACAGTTATTCTACTGATTAGTGAAAGAGCAAACAAAGTTTGCAATAAAATGAAGTTTTTAGACCAGGCAAATAATGGGGCTGGTCGTATTAGAAATGAAAATCGTTTCAAACCTTAACATTAAATACTTCCTTTGGTTCATGTGATCATGACCTTTACAGACAGACATTCGAAATGGCTACAGGATAAGATAGTCAGGGAGTGGTATGAGAAGACCCGTAGGAGAAGCAAGACCAACGCTAACGTAATGCTCAGGAACTTAGGCCTATTTTGCGAAAGGAATGACCTAACACCAATGCTAATAATTGAAATGGTACGGGACAGTCCAGACAGGTTGGTTCAGATATTCAATGCCTACACCGAAAGATTGCGTAAGGAAGGAAAAGAAGGATCGTATATCACAAAATACAAGACCACGATAAACAATTGGTGCAGGTATTACGGAGAAACCACACCGGACAGTAAGGTTCTCTCGTTTAAGATAACAAACAAGATAGAAGGTGCAAATGAGACAAATACGGTATGGAAGGAACACGTACCTACACAGACAGAACTACACGATATCATTGTGAAGGCAACACCACGAGGTAAGGTATGCATAGCATTAATGGCATTTTCCGGATTGCGTCCAGAATCCATAGGCGACGAGAACGGAGAGGATGGAATAAAATTAAGTGACATAGAAGGTTTGGATTTGAAGGATCTCAGTTTTGGAGATCTCAAGGCATCACGCATAACGGTTAGAAAGAACCTATCTAAATCACGGAGAGAATACTTTACCTTCATATCACCGGAAGGCCAGAGATACATTCAGGAATACCTAACAGAGAGGAGAAAGGCGGGAGAAGAACTTACAGAGGATTCACCACTCATAGCGTTTTCTACGGATAAGAAAGGCTCTTACCACGTTAGGAGTATGCCACGTACACTCCTTATCGCACGGGAGATAAGAACGGCATTCAGGAAGTTAGGATTTCAGCAGAGACCTTACGTCTTGAGGAGATACTTCCTTTCTGCATTGTCCATTGCGGAAAGTAAAGGATTGATCACACATGAGGACAGGCTATTCATTGCAGGTCATGTAGGCGATATTCAATCGGTATATACACGGCAGAAAGGAAATCTTAACGTTGACATAGTAAACCAAATGAGAGAATCTTACCTCAAATCGGCTAAGTTCTTTGAGACTTCAATAGTGAATCCCGCAGAGGAGAGCGAATCTTTGGAGAAGAGGGTGAAACTCATGTTCCTCACAATGTCAGGCTTCACTCCGGCAGAGGCAGAGGAATTGGTAAACCTATCTGACGAAGATTTGCAAAAGAAAATGAAGGAGAAGTTAGGCATGAAAATCCTTAACGGAAACAGCCAGAAGATCGTAAGCCTTGAAGAAGTGGAAGGATATATAATGCAAGGCTTTGAGTATGTTGCTCAGATTCCGGGAAACAAATGCATTATCAGATTGCCCAAATGATAGCTATCCATACCTATCAGGATAGCCATGGATAAAGGATTTGATGTGAATATTAATCATTTACTTTTTTCAATATCTTTGCGGATGGGTTCTACGTAGTATTTTATGAAATCCATTTCAACGTCAGGAGGTATGGACTTATCATATTGGTATTCTCTCTTACCAAAAGCAGATTCATAGAGTCTTACAGCCTTATCCGGATGGTCTTTAACAAACCTATACACATTGTAGTAGTGGTTATCTTTCTCGGTGAAGTCGTAATAATTGGGCGGATTCCTAATCTTAAACGTGCCTAAGAAGTCATGAAGCCATACGACGTAATCCTTGAATGCGTCAGAAACAGAATATAAGGTCTCATATTGCGTTTTACTTATTACAAAGCCTTTATCCTGCAATTCTCTCAAATGCCTATGGATTTGAGTGAGATTGCTATTCTTTTTGTAAACTTCAGGAAAATGACGTTTCAAAGCGAACTGAATCTTATCTATGTTTGTTTGGCCGTGATTTATAAGATAACCTAAAATGTAATTCTTGACTTGGTTTGCAGGTGCGGACCGCATTAATGTATTAGGCTCAAGTAGTATTTAAATAATATTATAGTGGTATTTTGTTATAAGTCATATCCGTTCTTCATTGAGGATACAATAATACAGGCAATACTTATGGTATTCATGGAGCCAAAAGGTATCACTTACAAGAGGCAAGTCAGGAAAAACGGCGGATCAATGCAGGTCTCGATCCCTGTGGAGATCATCGAGAGTTTTGGTCTTGCTAACCACGATCCGGTTTTCGTCACGGCAACGGTGGAAGGCATTCTGATTAAGAAGGTGACGGAATGAATATCAGGTCAATCAAAGAGAAATCAGGCCAATTTCCTGAGACATTGAAGGGTTTCATTTTGAGTTTGCCGGACGAGCAAACCAACGAGGACTTTGTAAATAACGCAATGAATGCCATCCGACTCGCACGTGTCCTGGACGGTAAGAGGTAAATTAAAAAAAAAAGGAGGTGACAAGGAGTGTCATATAACGATCGAAATAATGTATTTAAAGGTTCAGCCCAGAGATATTCGAAAGACAGCTTCGTGAGGGAGCTGATCGGTAAGGTCGTCAAAATAACGTTGACAAACGGCTCTGTGGTACAAGGGAGACTTATCGAGCTTGGAATGTATGATGTTAAGGTCCAGACTGCAACAAATCAGCTGATCATTTTGAAATCTGGAATTCTAACAGTGGAGGTGTTGTGATGCAAGAGGATCAGTTCATTGAGAATTTTGGATTAAGCAAGATGGAGGTTCAAAAATGAAGGATCCAGAAACGATCGATACCGTTCATTATAAAGACAAGAGTAAGGTTTTAGGAAAGATCGACATAATTGCCGAGGCATTGAGTTCCCAAGCTTCTCCTGAAGCCTGTTATGCAGGGGCATTATTCTTAATAGGGAATGCACTGCACAAGGCAGTTACATATACAGACAAGGGCCCAGTTTACACAAATCTCTCCTTTTTCAATATAGCCCCGAGTTCGAATGACAAAACCCCATTGATACGTGTTATGTACGAGGTGTATCAGCGTTTACTCAAGCCAGAAGGTATGCATTTCAAGAGCAAATTCACAACGGAGGGGCTCATGAACAAACTAAATGAACATAGAAAGAAGTACGAATCAAAAGGGGAGAAGGTACCGGTTTACAGATGCATGGTTATGAGAGATGAAGCCTCTTCTCTGCCAAAGGAATCACACGGGAGGG
>JAMCUH010000035.1:0-14707 GCA_023379435.1 Thermoplasmatota archaeon
TTGATATACAGCCTCATTGGGTCGTCTGATGATTTTATCTTAATTTTCATGGGATATATTATCCTGGGATTCATAGTACTGGAAAGTCTTGACATGAGAAGAGAAAGTGCCTCAATAAGTAAGGAGGATTCCAAAAACCTACCACCATAACCTCCTTATCCCTATAATTTAATATCCAAGAGATGAGATAGGCTAAAATTGTTAATAGATATATTTTGATCTTTTTTAGATGTCAGAATGAGTCTTGAGGATCTGAGAGGTGAGGTACCCGTTAGACCAAATAATGCATTATAAGGGAGCTGTTTAATACCTTGATCCGCTAAATTTTGAGGCCTTAATAGAAAACCATTTAATGCCTTAACCTGTTAAATTTTAAGGCCTTAAAAGACAACAGACTCACTACCCTCTTCCAAGATGCAGAGTTTTACCCTCCAATATACAATGAACCATTGAAATTATCCAATACACTCTTATGACAAGAGTGTAGTTCAAACGATAAAAAAATGAATTTTAAAAATGCATGAAGAAGCAGTAAATTAAAGGCTCAGCAAACGGTTTAATACACTTTTGTAAACAAAAGTGTGCCATTAAGTGACAGGGCTATAGGACTTATATAATAAGAGGCGGATCCGCTTAAAACGATTACTTCAAAAATTATATAATGCAATCACGGAGCCTTTAAAATTAAAGGAAATCTTGATAATAGGCTCTCACGTTTTTGCGATGCTGACTATATATTATTTTGATTAAAAATGATCAGATCAATTTCATACATAGTTTTGTGATCAGATCAGAGTTTTTAGGATTATATAGAGACGGACAACATTTATATTTAGATTATGGTTTACTATATAATGACCCAGACAATTAGCGCAGTGCTTGACGACGAGACTTTAAGGAACCTCGCAAAAATAAACCCTGAAAACAGGACAGAGGCAATTAGAACATGCTCTAAAGGATATTTAGACTCTCTCGATCCTGATACACCAGATTGGTACTTTTCCAGAGAGGAAATCAATCCTCAAAATGTGTATAAGTTCTTGAGATCGATAAGGCATAGCAAGGAAGCAGGCCGTTATGCAAACGGGATATATAGGAAAGCAGACGATAGAACCAAAGCCTATATTGGGGAAATGTGCGATCCAGAGAGCCCGATCTATATTGAAGAAATCGCAGAATCTCTCAAGGATCACATTGAGTTGCATGACATTCGGAAGGAGATTGAAGCTTCAAGAAATGCGCTTAACAAGCTCAAGACTGAAGTAACAGAGAGGACAGATACTTTAGAGGAACTTGTAAAAAAAGAAGAGGAATCGACCAAAATACTCAATGTAATGAATGAGGAAATCAAAACATATAACAGCGACATGTACCGGATAGGCACTTATAGACCCATAGACGCACTGAGACAGATTCTTGACGTTTTAAAGGTCTTGGGGGACAATAAACTTCCAGACAGGAGCGAGATCATTAGTAACTACAAAGTGCTAAATGAGGTTCGGAAGGCAAGAGACATTGCCCAATCACTCTGGGATCATTACACCAGCTTTGACTCTACAAAGATAGGAGAGATAGCAGAGAGGCAGAAGGTTGACATGGTAAACGAGGCTGAATACATCGAAGATAAAACCTTCAGGAAGCACTACAAAAGGTTAATGGAGGCATTGCAAACAATACGGCAGGTAAATAGGGGAGACGAGAAAATGATTGCTACAGGCAATTACTATCTCTTCAGCTATGATTTCGATAGAATAGCGAAGGAAATCGCAAAGTTAAATGAGATAATGGACGGAGCCGATGGGGGGAGAAAATGAGAAAGGTTTACGATATCAGATACCAGGGCGGGAAATGTCCTCTGGGCTATGAATATGTGGAAGGCTACAGCAGGGATGGAATAACCGTTCGTGGCTACTGCAGGAAGATCAATTCAAGGAGAGCACGGAAGGAAGCCGAATACTACGAAAAGATGGATAATGCAAGAGCTGAGGCGAGGCAGGATTTCTTTGGGCAGTTTTAGAGGCTTATGAAAATCTCAGCGGTCACGGAGTTTGTATTCAGCATTCTAATTGTTGATCTGTTATTTTATGGCATCCTCTATGACATCAAAAAGCACGGGCTTGTGCCTTCTCACTTAATGACACGATATCAAGATTTCATGGGTCTATTTATGAGTACGGCAATCATTCTTGCGATATTATTCGCTCTGGCTCTGATAAAAGATATTGTTCTTGAGGACAGGCTGGAGATATAAATGAACGGCCAGCATAGTAAAGAAGTGAGCGCTCATCACTTCTTCAGGCGACATAGAGACATTTACAGAGAAGTCATAGCAGAGTGATCAGATCAGTTTTACGATTTAATTTTTAAGGTTTGAAATGAAAATCATAATGGGGCTGGCCGGGTTTGAACCGACGACCACCTGGTTATGAGCCAGGCGCTCTACCGAGCTAAGCTACAGCCCCCCATGCTGTGGGCTAGCGCAGATAACTCTGATTATGATAAACTTTTCCAGTACTTCCAGAAATAATCCTGGCACCTTGCCAAAAGTGAAAAACCATCAAAATGAAAAGTACCATGAATATCATATTTCATCAAGCGCCGCCGGTCGGGCTTGAACCGACGACCGCCCGGTTAACAGCCGGGTGCTCTACCAACTGAGCTACAGCGGCAACGGTTTTCCCATAGTTAAGGTATACTCTTAATCTTTTCTACGGTGCCTTCATTACTTTAAGATGAATAATGAATCCAATAATAGGAGTTAATTTCACATGGATCCGACAAAATATTCAACAGTAAGGGAAATCATTCTATCAAATCCGGGTCTATTCCAATTATTCGGGAGATATGAAGATGCAGTTTCCTGATCCTGTCAGCTGCTTCATACAGGCCCTTTCTGTGATAGATTTCAAGGATCTGATTCAATGTTATTTTCTTTGATCCTGACATGAGATTATCAGCATGGGCAACTATCTTCTCCTCCTTTGTTGCCGGGATGTAATTTTTAACAGGAAGCCCCAGTGATTCAGCCTCCTGTCTTGATATTCCTGCCCCGGTGTGCCTCTCAACTATTTTCACAACCTCAGGAACAATGTTTTCCTCCCTGAGGATCTGAGCTCCAACTAGAGCATGCCTGATGCCTTTCTCTCTTGTCTTTCCAATGTCATGAAGCAGGGCACCTGCCTCTATGAGCTTAAGATTGGCATCACATCTTTCTCCCATCTTCAGGGATAAGGAAGCAACAGCCTTTGCATGTGATATCAGGTAATCATCGGCATTATACTTTTCAAGCAATTCCATGCATTCTTTTCTGTCGGGAAGAAGCTTTACATTCTTTCCATTCCTTGATGGGTATATTGCCATATGGCCAATTGTTCTCTTCCTCAACTCACTTCCTCCATAGAGCCTGTCAAGGAATATTGAAAGCGCAGAGACCTCACTGTGTGGTTGATTTGTAACCGATACAACATAATCTGAATTCTCGTATGCCCAGGAAGGCATCTTTTCAGCTCCCACGAGTATAGCAAGATCATCCTTTCTGAATCCTTCTCTTATTTTTGGTATGACACGATCAACCGGTAACCCGTACATGGAAAGATATATCTTCATTCCCGAGAAGGCTCTGAAGGCTGCTGCAATATTAATCCCGGTTCTAATGGTGAATGAGCCGCCAAATTCCCATGATACCCTGTTGACGGTCTTTTCAAGATCATCATCGTGAGTATCGACGATTATCTCATCAGCACCAAATGCACGTGCGGTAAGTGCAACATGCGTTGTTATCCTCTTATCCCTGAATGGCCGGTGGCCTGCCCGTAGGACAGTTACGCGATGAAGCTCACTGGAACTCAACTGCCTCAATCTTATATCCCTTTATCTGAAGAATGTTTGATCTCCTTATTATTCCCCTGAGGAGAGTCTGTGAAATTCCAAGCTTCTCGGAAACGTCTCCAACAAACACACCCTCATTTGGCTTGAGCATCTCCTGGATCTTCTGCTCATAATCCTGCAGCATCTTCTCGTCGAGTGTTGCTGCGTATATTATGTCCGCAAGTTCTTCCAGTGTTCCCATAATATTAATCTGGACGTTTGTGTAGTATATGTGGTATGCCTTTTCCGGACCGTTATCGCCGGTCATCCACTGGCTCTCGATCATCTTGATCTTGTCAAGGTAGTAGAGAGCACGCTTACCTTCGATTCCGTATTTCTCCTCTATGGTTGGAAGTGTAACCCACCCTGTGGAAAGATCTATGATAAGCCTTCTCTTAATATCAGTGTCAGCCACATGGAATATGGAGACAAGTTCACCAACATCATTGACAACCTTTATCCTGCTGACCATTGTTACAGTATGGCAGGATTAGATATAATAATTGAGATTGTTCCTTTACTATTTCTTCCTTGATCTTATCTTGTAGAGGAGCATTTTGTCATAGTCAACAGAAAATTTGATCTTGCTGTCCCTGAGGACCTTCGACACCTTATCCACAACATCCTTCAGATCTTCCGTAACCACGCCCCTGAACAGGATCATCTCCTTCCTGTCTATGGGAAAGGTCATCCTGTATCTCGCACCCTCCCTTATGTAACCGAAGGGTTTCTTGTTCTTCCTTATCTCCTCAAGATTGAGATAAAGATCAAGCTGGTCCAGCTGGAGCTCCTCTGAATTCTGTTTCGTCTGGTTGGATACAATTTCCCAGATTTCGGGAAAAGGCTGTTCGAGTTCCTTCCACTGAAATTTGTCTGAAAAAATTATGTGACCGCTGAAATTTTTCATGTATATTCACATGATTAGTTTCATAGATATAATCAATTTCATTGTTCAGAATAAACTATTAACCATTTCCTTATACTGTGACCATAATAGGCCTGTGGTGGATGAGTTTCATTCAGGTTACTTAGAACGTGGTGGAGATTGAAGGTAGCGTTTGTGATTAGGAGAAACTGCCCCAGATGCGCAAAGATAGTCAATAGGATCATTGAGATAGCTCCATCAGACTGGGAGCTTGTCTTTGAGCATGAAATTTCAAAGTATATTAAAATGAAGACAGTTTCCATAGAGGAGATAAATGCAGATATTATCATAACAGTTGGTGGTGATGGAACTGTCCTTTGGACTCTCCAGTATGCCAGGGGATCCATTCTCGGTATAAACATGGGCGGTCTAGGATTCCTCTCGGAGATAGAGATAGGTGAGGTTGAGGGGAGTGTTTACAGGCTTATGAGAGGGGATTACGTAATAGACAGCTATCCAAAGCTGAAGGTTGTCCTGGACGGGGAAAGACTGAAAGATGCAACAAATGAAGTTCTTATACATTCAGATAGAATAGCGAAAATCAGGAAATTTTCCATTTTTGCCGGCGATAACTTTGTGGACAGGGTTGCATCCGACGGTGTTATCGTTGCAACAGCAGTTGGATCAACATCATATTCCTACAGTGCAGGAGGGCCTGTTCTTTTTCCCACGCTGAACGCTGCAGTCATATCATATCTTGCTCCCTTTGCCTCCCGATCTCGCTCCATTGTAATTCCCAGCGAGGAGGAGATAAGGGTAAAGCTTGTTGGAAGTGATCAGGGATGCAAGGTCATCATTGACGGCCAGACAGAATATTCAATGGATTCCAGTGACGACCTCAGGATATCCAGATCAGAGAATAAGGCTGACTTTGTCACCATGAGGAGAAGCTTTTACGATCGTGTAAGGGAGAAGCTGGTAAAAAATGTGGTCAATTAGAAAGAGGACCCTGAGCATGATAATGGAGGCATCCAAGGACAGTTATCCAAAGGAATTCGGCGCCTTTCTGAGAGCAGAGAATGAAATAATTTACGAGATAGCGCTTCTCCCTGGAACTGTGCAGGGGGATCATTATGCTATTTTCCAGCTCTATTCAAAACCAATCGACTTCTCCCTTGTTGGTTCGGTGCATTCCCATCCCTCCGGGAACAGGAATCCGTCTGATCAGGATCTGAGAATGTTTTCCAATACCGGCAGGATACACATAATCGTTGGTTATCCATATACTCCCAGCAGCTATTCTGCATACAACAGAAAGGGTGAACCCATCAACATTAAACTCCTATAACAATTGTGTGGAACTTTGCATATAAAGCCTGTCAGGCATTTATCGTCAACCATGAAAAACCAAACGTCGGAAAGCATTTCTGTTTATTTTATTTTTCAAAGATACGTCAAAGAATATCAGTAAGTTTTCACGCATGATACAAATCACTGGTGAAATTGGAGTAAGCTTTTATCCAACATAGCACTGACATTTTATGCCACTTAACATTGGAGATAAGGCACCTGATTTTGAGGCTGAAACTGATTCGGGGGAAAAGTTCCATCTTCAGGATCATCTGGGAAAGGGTGCAGTTGTCCTCTATTTCTACCCGAAAGATAACACTCCCGGGTGCACAGCTGAGGCATGTTCATTCAGGGATAACTGGGAAAGGCTTTCACCTTTCAATGTGGAGATATTCGGCATTAGCTCAGATGATCATGATTCACATGTCAGATTCAAAAGCAAGTACAAGCTTCCGTTCACTCTTCTTTCAGATCCTGGAAAGAAGATAAGGAAGCTTTACGATGCCACCGGTCTCCTTATCCCGCCGAGGATCACTTATGTTATTGATCGCGAAGGAGTAATTCAGCATGTCTACAACTCGCAGATGAAACCGGCTTCCCATGTTGATGAGGTCATATCTGCACTGAAAAGGATGAGAATGGAGAAAAATGAAACTGCTTGACTCTCCCGGCGGAAAGAATGTACATTTTTTCTGGAAACCTGATCTCAAACCGGTAATTTCAGTTAACGACGGTGAAATTTTCTCTGTAGCTGTTCCGGATTCCTCCATGGGTAATATAGGGCCAGATTCAACCCTCAAGGAAATAAAATCCATGGATCTTCAAAATTTTGATGGTGCTGTTGGACCGGTCAAAATAGAGGGTGCTGAGCCCGGCGATACATTATCTGTGGAAATACTTGACATTTCCCTGTCTGAATATGGGTGGTCCGCCATACTGGATTCCATCGGCCTTCTCAGGGGAAAGTTCAGGGAAAGGCTTGTGCACTGGAGAATAGGGGAGCAGTTCTGCTGGTCCACGGATGACTTTCTCGGAGGTGTCAGAATACCAAGAAGGCCATTCCCCGGTGTAATTGGTACTGCTCCAACCTCCGGTCAGTACGGTATGATTCCACCGCAGTACTTCGGCGGAAACATGGACAATCCACTCCTTTCCACCGGCGCAAGACTGTATTTGCCTGTTAGCGTGAATGGTGCCATGCTCTCGTTCGGAGATATGCATGCTGCACAGGGATACGGCGAGGTATGCGGAACGGCCATAGAGACATCAGGAACCATGACAGTGAGGGTGAAACTTCTCAAAAAAGAAATGATTGATTTTCCAAGGGCCATGGCACCTTCGTATAACGTGCCGGAAAGCACAGTTACAATGGGAATATCCCCCGATTTAAAGGATGCCTGCATTATTGCGCTCAAAGAGATGATGGATGATCTCCGCAGAACGGAAGGTCTCACAGAAGAGGAATGTTACGTACTATGCAGTGTAGCCGGAAATCTTTACATATCTGAAGTCGTTGACGAGCCGAATTATGTTGTTTCGATCACAATTCCAAAAAATATCTTTGTACATTAGTTAATTTTTTATCCATATGGGTGCTCATATACTGGATATGAAGACATCCTTCCATATACCCGCACATCTATGCATCAGGTGCAGAGGCACAAAGATGCTGTGCGGCCTTTCATACTGCCCCATAACGGTGGAATCGTTCACTGTCCCCAGGATGAAACTTGTCCGGTCAGATTCCATAGAGGGTTCGTCCCCCCCATCTGTGTTCGTTGGTAGATACGGATATCCAAAGGTAAGGATATATCCATCTGCCCCGCCCGTATTCGGTGAAACCTCCCTGTATGAAGATTCGACAAGATGGCTCTCCATAGCAATGGAGGAATTTCTGAGCATGCGTCTCTCCCTTGTGAGGGGGGGCATCGACATTTCAGTTAATAATGCCTCAAACCCTGACAGTACCTTCCAGAATCTTCAGCTTCTATCCATGTCAGGAAAACCTGTGGAACTTCAGATGTCATTTCAGAAGGCTCTGAGCACAGATAAAATCATGCTGTCTGAGTATGTTCCCCCCATGGGGCCTTCAGCACCCGTCAACAAGTTTGAGACAGGCAACATAAAAATTGAGAGAAATGTGGAGAAGGTGCACTATGACACTGACCTGAAAGCCGGCATGGCAATGATTGATCTGTACAGGGGAGGCCAGAACGTTGGCATGATTTCCAAGATACTCAGCACCGGATCCATAGGAACCGCAAGGCAGAGGAAGGCAGTGCCGACAAGGTGGTCCATTACAGCTGTTGACAAGAATATTTCAGATTCCCTTGTGGACGAAATAAAGCATCTTGAAACGGTTGACAAGTTCCTTACATTTGCAAGGCCTGTCAACGGAAACCTCTTTATGGGCATCATAGCACCCTACTCCTGGAGGTACGAGTGGGGGGAGTCATGGTTTCCGGGCAGCACATGGAATTACTGGGGAAGGGAAGCTGAGGTGGAGATCGATTACGAGGATTACTGGGGCAGGAAGGATTATCCGGGCATCGGAGGATGCTACTATGCATCAAGGCTCGCCGTATCAGAATATCTGAAGAAGATCGGAAGACAGGGATCTCCCATACTCTGGAGAGAGATATATCCGGGATTCAATCTACCAGTGGGCGTATGGTTTGTCAGGGAAAACCTGAGGACCATGTTCAATGAAAAGCCTGTGGAATTTGACACCCTTGAACAGGCCCTGGGTTACATATCAGGATACATGAAGGTGCCGCTCAGGAAATGGCTGGAGAGGTCATGGGTCGTTCCATCCATCCGGTCTAGAACACTGGAGAGTTTTCTTTGAAATCTTCTCCCAGAATAATAGAGGTGAAGTGTTCAAGAGCGCTTTCGAGATCAAACCTACCTGAGATGGACTATTCCCTGAATCCATACCATGGATGCCTCCACGGCTGCATTTACTGTTTTGCCATGGATTTCACACCGGAGTACGATGCTGTTGAGGAATGGGGATCCAAGATATACGTGAGGACAAACATAGCTGAAAAACTCAGGCATGAGATATCAGGTTTGAAGCGCGGAACTGTCGGTATCTCCACCATCACTGATCCTTATCAGAGCATAGAGGGAAGATACAGACTTACAAGAAAATGCCTGAGCATATTACTGGAAAACGGTTTCTATGTCACGCTGCAAACTAAATCACCTCTTGTTATCAGGGACATTGATGTGATTGATTCACACAGGGAAAACGTGGATGTTGGAATGACACTTACCACACTTTCCAGTGATCTTGCCACTATACTTGAACCTGGTTCACCATCGCCAGCCTCCAGAATATCTTCCATTGAGAGACTGAGCCATGCCGGCGTGAGGACATGGATATACCTTGGCCCCATCATAAAGGGTGTAAATGATAGCATGGATGATATCGAAGAGATAGTGGGAGTATGTGAAAGGACAGGAAGCAGGCTTATATTTGACAGATATGCAAGTTACAGGCATTCCGACATAATGATTTCAAGTGCTGCAGAATCATCTGGTCTGAGGGCTGATCTGAAGGCTACGGAGGAATGGTGGATGGATCTGAGCAGGAACATTCAGAGAATCGGAAAAGATCATGGTGTTGTTACGGTAACACAGGATGAGGACTGGAAGCTGGAGAAGAAGCTGAGGATCAGGACGCTGGAAAAATTCTGAGCAGCCATTTGTAAACGCTTCTTTTCCATGTTCCGTTATGGATGTATTTTCTACTGGAGGATATCCACTATACAGAAAATTCTCATAACAGTTAAATATAATGCGGACAATAGCGACTTCCATGCTTGTTGAAAATTATGGAAGGCTTTCGAGGCGCATTGTATTAAGCTATTCCGCCGATAAACCAATAGAGAAATTCTCCAGACGGTTCTCAATATCCTCACCAATTTCTATCCTGAAAAAATCTGATAGAATATCTGCATTCTATTATTTTCCGGGCGATTTCGCGAAGGACAGGGAGAAGGAAATTTTTCTGAAACAGTTCAAGGCCAGGATGAGCGAGGGGCTCTGGACAGCTTACACTGACAGCCGTGCTGAACCTGAACTTTCATATTTCACCAATCTCATGGATATACCATCACTCATCATTGAGGATTCCCAGCTGAAAAACGGAACACACTATTTTTCCGCCAAGTTTGATGAAAACTATTCAACCCAGGTCTCAGAATTCCTTCTTGATCTAATTGACAGGGATGGAAATTTTCAGATTGAGGAAATTAGTGAGAACAGAGGGATACAGGATCTTCAGAGATTCATCCATCCGGAGAGAAGCATGTGGTTCATAAGGATCATATTAACACTTCCATCCTATGGCAATATGGGCAAGTTCCGCATTCCTCCGGAAAGTGTCATGGAAGTGAAACATATCTCAAGCAATGGTGACTCAAGAGCCGTGTTCTATTTTTCGGATGATGTTGAAAGTGTTCTTCCAAAGGGATTCGTCAGGATATCTGATATGGATAACGTTTACGAGGGGCCAGTAAAGGACCAGGTCCTCCATTCACTTATGTTTTATTCCACCGGAATTCCTCTGAAAACAGTTTCTCTTTTCCAGAGATTCCAGGAGGACAGCATCCTGATGGAAATGGTCATGGACAGGTGGTCATCAGTCGTATTTCTCAAGTGCTTAAACAGGGTTTCCAGGAGATTCGATGGCCTCAAAGTTGCCATAGACACTGTTCAGGAATTCAAATTTCAGAACTAGAGGAATATAGAATTATGCCGTTGACATCAGAAGCTTCGGCTTTTCCGGTGGATTCAAGATATCTAAGATGAGCAACAGCCTCTCCAAACGCGAAATTCATCTCATGCAGGTTAAGATCTGAGAATTTCCTCTTACGGCTCCATGTCATCTCCATGGCCACATCCAGGGCATTCTTTTTCCCACTGCTGATAATATTTGTAACTTCAGAAAGTCTCTTCTCATGATGCTCCAGGATCTCATTGATCCTCATGTCTGTGTCATGAGAGGGATTGCCATGACCCGGATTGTATGATCTGAAGTGATGTGATCTCACCTTTTCAAGGGATCTGATATACATGGAAAGCATGTTTCCGCCGTTGACATAGAAGCTTATGTTTGGCGTAATTCTCGGCAGTATGTGGTCACCTGAAAATATCATATCGCCCTGAACATACGGAGACATTGAGCCCGGGGAATGACCTGGAGTAGCCATTATGCGGAGTTCATTCTCTCCGTTTATCATATGATCACCATGCGGAGTGAAATCGAATTCCATTTCCCTGTATATCTGGATTGATCTCATTACAGGATGATTATCCAGCATGGACATAAGCAGATCTCTGTCAGATCCGTTGGAAAGATAAAAATCACGCATTCTGCCAGTAAATGATTCCGGATCACCGGTCATATCCTCTATTATCCTGTAATCTTCCTTTCCGATCATTATGGGAGTGTTATATCTGCGCCTTATTTCCATGGCACCACCTATGTGATCTATATGAAGGTGTGTGAGAATTATCATGTTCAGGTCCCTGACGGGAATGCCATGTTTCTCAAGGATATGGAGCGTTCCAGGCTTCATGCCGGAATCCACAAGATACTTCCCCGATCCGGTCTCAACGTAATAAACAGTTGCAGTTCCGAGAGCCCTGATATCTATGGGTACTGAAAATGCCCTGAAGGAAACCAATGCATCATTCCCCGGATACGCTATCTGAGATTTCTCCCTTTTCTATCCTTGATACAGTGACTATGGAATCGTCGTTGAGATTCATAATCTTAACACCGGCAGTGGCCCTTGAGATGACACTTATCTCATCTGCACGGACCCTGATCGTATTCCTTCTGGACACAACAAGTATCTCATCGCCGTCGGCAACAGGAACAACATTCACAAGCTTCCCGGATTTATCTGTAACCCTGTATGCAAGGACGCCGGAGCTTCCCCTGTGATGTACGGGGAATTCTGAAACCCTTGTCCTCTTTCCAAGTCCGTTCTCTGAAACTGAAAGGACATATTCATCGTCTGTGGCGATGAATGCTGAAATAACGGTTTCATTTTCCCTGAGCCTTATGGCCCTGACTCCCATGGAGTTTCTGCCGGATTGCCTTATCTCCGATACCATTGTAACAGAAATCCTGGCCCCACTTGATACGACGAAGAGCTTTGATCCCTTCTCTGCTGCCAGAACGGAGATGACCTCATCCCCTTCCATTAAAGTGATTACCCTTATACCATTGCTCCTGACCTTTTCCACAGATCTGAAGGATATCTTTTTCACCTTTCCTTTCTTCGTGACAATGATGAGGGAATCGGATTTAGAACTGCCACGCATGAGAAATTTCACCGTCTCTCCTTCCTGCAGTGACAGAAGAGATGCGGCATGTATTCCTCCCGACGTTCTTCCCCTTCTCTCTATTTCGAAACTCCTGATCCTGAATGCCCTGCCGAAGCTGGTGAAAAGATAGAGAACATCATGGGAGCTGCAGAATACGGCATTAACTATGAAATCCTCCTTCTGTGATGCCATTATCCCCTTGCCACCCCTTCTCTGCTGCCTGTACTCCTCCAGTGATACCCTCTTGAGAAAACCACCGGCAGTTAGAACAACGATGGAATCTTCAACAGGGATCAGATCCTCCATGTTCCTTTCCTCGATGTCACCCTGAATAATCTGCGTTCTCCTGGCGTCACCGTATTTTTTCATGAGGGCAGTGGTTTCCTCAACGATTATTCTGCGCCTGGAATTCTCGTTCTCCACGATTTCAGTGAGCTCTGCAATCCTTTTTCTGACCTGTGAAAGCTCATCTTTGAGCCTTTCTATCTCAAGTGATGTTAACCTCTGCAGCCTCATGTCAAGTATTGCGTCAGCCTGCATATCCGTGAATCCGAAGGCACCTTTGAGAGCATCCCTTGCCTCTCCAGCGCTCTTTGATCCCCGTATTATTGTTATGATCCGATCAATGGACGAGATTGCAATTTCAAGGCCTGAAAGTATGTGCTCCCTCTCCCTGTTCTTTTTAAGCTCATAATTACTCCTTTTCAGAATGATGTCAAGCCTGTGCTCTATGAAGAGTGAAAGAAGATCCCTGAGGCCCATCACTCTTGGTACATTATCCACGAGAACGAGGTTGATTATGCTCACGCTCCTCTCCAGTGGTGTCCTTTCATAGAGCTGGTTAACGATCAGTTCCCTGGAAGAGTTGTCCTTAACCTTTATGACGATCCTTATGCCGTTCCTGTCACTCTCGTCCCTTATGTCTGATATGCCGGAGATTATGTCGTCCTTCACAAGATCCGCAATGCCCTCCACAAGCTTTGCCTTGTTCACCTCATAAGGAATGCTTCTTATGATGATCCTCCTGTCCTCGTCAAGCGATATCTCGCCTCTTGTCCTTACCTTTCCCCTTCCTGACTCATAGGCATCCATGAGACCAGAACCTGCATAGGCAACACCTCCGGTCGGGAAATCCGGGCCCTTTATGAATCTCAGAAGGTCCCTGGTGGTTGCATTTGGGTTTTCCACAAGATGTATGATTGCCTCCCCAACCTCCCTGAGGTTATGCGGAGGCATGTTTGTGGCCATTCCCACAGCTATGCCTGATGTGCCATTTATGATGATGTTTGGAACCTTTGAAGGGAAATACTCAGGCTCCTGAAGCGATCCATCGAAATTGAGCCTGAAAGGAACGGTCTCTGATCCTATGTCAGCGATCATTTCCTCTGCCAGTTCATTCAGCCTTGCCTCGGTATATCTCATGGCAGCCGGAGAATCACCATCTATGGAACCGAAATTTCCCTGACCGTCAATCAGAGGATACCGCATGGAGAATTCCTGGGCCATCCTTGCCAGGGCATCATATATGCTCATATCACCATGGGGATGGTATTTACCCATGGTTTCACCAACAATCCTTGCAGATTTCCTGTAAGGGTTGCTGTGCGTGAATGAAAGCTCATTCATGGCATGGAGAATCCTTCTCTGAACCGGCTTCAATCCATCCCTCACATCGGGAATGGCACGGCTCACAATGACGCTCATGGCATATTCAAGGTATGATGTCTGAATCTCATCCTCAATTGGTCTTGGATTAATCATATTGCATCACAGATCAATATTCTTCACGAATTTGGCATTCCTTTCGATGAACTTCCTTCTTGGCTCAACCTTCTCTCCCATGAGAATGGAGAAAAGATGATCAGCGTTTGCAGCATCCTCTATGCTTATCCTGATAAGTTTCCTGGTTTCAGGGTTCATGGTTGTATCCCAGAGCTGCTCCGGATTCATCTCCCCAAGACCCTTGAACCTCTGCACAACGGCATTCTTTCCGATTTCCTCCATCACGCTGTCTAGCTCCTTCTCTGAGTACACGTATTTCACCTTATTTCCCTTCTGAACCCTGTATAACGGGGGCTGGGCAGCATAAACATAACCTTCCTGTATCAGTTCCCTGGCGAAGCGGTAGAAGAATGTCAGAAGAAGGGTTCTTATATGTGCACCATCAACGTCAGCATCTGTCATTATGATGATCTTGTGATACCTCAGTTTTTCAAGTGATATGTTTTCCTTGATGTTTGTACCAAGTACTGTGATCAGGTTCCTTATTTCCTGATTGCC
>JAMCUH010000035.1:15459-16813 GCA_023379435.1 Thermoplasmatota archaeon
CGCTTCTGTCATCCTTTATGGTTATGGTGATGGCGGGATTTAGAAAAGCCAGTTCCATCATCCTCTGGTGAAGTGTTTCGTAAGAGAAGTTCACGCTCTCGAATATCTCAGGATCAGGCTCGAAATAAATGGATAAACCGTGGAGAGGCGTGAGTTTTGGATAGAGATCGCAAAAAGGCCTCTGCATATTCTTCAGCTGCTCCACAGAGGACTCCCTGAGGCCACCCTCGGGCAATCCCTTGGAGAATTCCTCAAAAAATACCTTTTCCCCTTTCTTTACCAGCGCAATCAATTTGCTGGAGAGGGCATTCACAACATGAACCCCCACACCATGGAGACCTCCGGTGATTTTATATACGGTCTTGTCGAATTTTGCTCCGCTGTGCAACTCAGTGAGAACGATCTCAAGTGCAGGCCGGTTGTATTTCGGGTGTATTTCAGTGGGTATACCTCGCCCGTCATCCTCTATTAAGATGCCTCCATCCTGGAATATTTCTATGTAGATGTTTGAACAGAATCCTGCCACCGATTCGTCTATACTGTTATCCACAACTTCATAAACAAGATGGTGCAGGCCCCTTGTATCAGTGGAACCTATGTACATTCCCGGTACTTTTCTGACCGCCTTGAGACCCTCAAGAATCTGTATCTGTGATGCGTCATAATTCTCCATTTCCAATCTCCGTCGCTTCTGTTTAGGTAATTACGACTATTCTAAAATGGTTTCTTAAATAAACGATCTGACTGGCAAAACGCTTCAATACTGCACATTTTCTATGGTCTATCCACTGAGATGTAACCTTACAGACATGAGATGCAGATATCAATCAATTCGTGCGCCTTATGAGAAGCTCTATCTCGCCTGATTCCTCTTTGAATTCAAGCAGGTTTACCCTGGCAGAGCTGGCTATTCCCCTGAAGACCTCTATGTCAAACGGATACTTTTCCTTGAGAAGAAGTATCTTGGCATCCTGACCCGGTTCAAGTTGAAAGTATAAGCCTTTCATAACGCCCTTCAGGAATGTTACAGGGTCACCACCGCAGGCAACATTTCTCTCATCATCAATGATCATCGAATGCATATCCATTTCAAAGAGATAAAAGATGCCATGTTTTTATAGCCAGCAGATATGAATGTCCATGACCTACGTCTACAAATGCAGGGACATGGGATACGACTGCAGCTTCGAGTACAGGGCAGCGGAAAAAAAAGATCTCCTCCCGAGAATAAGGATACATGCAAAGTATGCGCACAACATATTTGAAATGAGCCAGGAACAGCTCCAGAAGGTAGAATCGGTAATTAAGGAAGAGAAAGAAGATTGAAAAGAACATCATTTCAGACCATACCGTC
>JAMCUH010000036.1 GCA_023379435.1 Thermoplasmatota archaeon
ATGAGCTTGAGAATGATAAATCATACCTCAGTGATGATGATTCATTGAGAGGATACTTCTTCGTCTCTTTCCTTTCCCTTTATCTTTATTACAGCATATTTGTGCTGATCAGGGCTGCCGATCTCACCAATAAGCTGTCGGTGAAGGATGTTCTGCTGAAATTCTCGAAGGTTTACAAAATAGTCAGGGGAAAGAAGGAAACACTGAGCGAGATACCTTCAGGCGTTGAAAAGATAGACAGATTGCTCGGAACCAATATATTCCCTAAAAGGTTGCGGAGTTAAGGTTTTATTGAGTTTCATCTTAACGCTTTCGCTTGAAGAAATAGTTATTGCCGTAGTTCTGGCTTTAGTAGCCGTTCCTATGGGCAGCAGGATGACTGAGAACCCAGAGTTCTTCTTCCGCAATCAGGTACTTTATTTCAAAAGATCTGTATTGTTGACAGTGATATGGTTGGGAGGTTTCATAGTGAGGGTGTTCCTGGAGATATTTTATTCGACTGGAAATAACCTGGTTAACTTTATTGTGACAGGGTTACTGGCCTTTACACTCGGCCTTATTATCGGAGAAAGGTACATGATACTTACTTTCCGCAAAAATTTAGAGCATTATTCTCGAATTTTTCATCCGCCTGGAACAGCATTCCAGTCCTGCTGGTAAGATTCGGAGGGGACACCGGCCAGTCTCAACAGATCTTCCTGCCGCTGCGTAAGTTTCGGCAGGAATTTCTTCACTACTTTTCCATCCACCTCGATCCAGTTAATCTGTACCATGGAGAAGTCACCAAGAACCCGATCAGTTGTGGGTGATTCGCATGACCTGAATTCAGGGTATATCCGGATTGATTTCCTCTCCTCTTTCGCCATCTCCATCCTGATCTCACGTTCTATGAGGCTCTCAACCAGTAATGCAAGAAAATACACAAACAGGAAACCCTCTATCCTGTCCACGTTCTTCAGCATGACAGGTGCAACCCCGTATACGGATTTGAGCTGCTCATGTCTCTTCTCCACATGTGGCTGGAACTTGTAGCTGGAAAGAATCTCCTTCAGGGACAGCTTCCTGTCGTTCGTGATCAGGGGAAACATGCCATCGCATGTTTCGTCAAAGTCGATATTTTCCTCTTCCGGTTTCCACTCCACATGGAATCGCTTCCTGATCACGGTGCGGTATTCCGTCATGGATCCTGGCCTTCCTCTGGACCGCTGCACCTTCCGTTCCACATCCTCTTCTGTTATCCTGAATCCAACCCATCTCCTCGCGGTCCTGCCGATGGCATCTTCCGACGCCTTTTTCACGTCCTCCATGCTGTGAAGCCTGCATTTCTTCGACCTGAGCTTTGTCTCCAGCCTTTCAAGATCCATGATGGATTTGCGCATCATGCCATCCCTTACATCCTTGTCATGCCTTGCCTTCTGTGAACTCCACACCCATACTGTGCGGAAACCACCGGAAGCAGGAATGGTGGACTCAGCCAGCTTCCATACCTGCCCCATGTCCTCCTTCTTTCCATGTACTGTTGCTTCCCATACCACATTATGGGACTGTATCCATTCCTGGAACATGCCATACTCCTTCCAGGTTGCGGGCAGGACGGTGATGAACCTTCCATTGTTTCCGTCAATATATTTCAGGTTTGCATCAGAGCAGAGCTTTGAATCTGCAACATACATGAAATCAGATCTTCCTGTGAGTTTCCGGATGGAATCCCATGTCTCGATGTGTGTCGGTGAATCGTTCGTGTTGCCGTCAGCAACCCTGTAACGCACGGGGACTGAACCGTCTGCAGTGACTGTGAGGATCCATACAAGCTGCTTCAGATCCTTCCTGTGATCCTTGCTGTGGCCGAATGTAAGGTTCACGGTCCTCTTCATCCTCATGTCCTTTCCGGTAGCGGTACGGTATAAACCGCTCAATGCCACGGATGTTGAATCGTTGTGAAACCTCTTCATGGAAAGATCGAATTCCCTGACAGCGCTGACAACAATCTCTGTCATGAGTGAAGATCGATCTGTATCGAAAAGCCTTTCAAGGGATCTGCCAATGCGATCATCGTTAATGCGCCTTACATTCTCCTCGGATATGCCAAGCAGTTCAGCGGGGAATCCTGATATCCATTCCTCAATACCGTACAACGGCTCCCTTGATATGAGTATGTTCCTTATGAGTATGCCAATGCACTGAGAAATATCCGGATCATTTCTTGCAGGGAGACGACTCTTTAGAATATCGAACAGATGCAGTCTCTCCATGAAGTGGTTGATCGCCGGCAATGCCCCTACGATCTTTGTGTGAAGCTGTAGATCATCGGGATCCATAATAAGGAGAACACCAAAGAGCTTATTAATGTATGGGCATTACTGCCCATATGGAGGTATGCATCCTCGTATTCCATCTGCCAAAAAAGATGAACAATAGGGATCTTGGAAAATTCGTGAAGAGATTCTACGGACAGGAAACAAGTACACAGAAGGGAAAATACAGATACAGAAGAAAAGGGCTGCTTGATCAGATCCCGCATCGTAAGCTCCTGAGGGGAGTTATCATAATACGAAAGAGTGACCTGGAAACTGTCATGAAATTATTGATTGAGTGGAATGCAGTGGTGGATCAAAGAATAATTGAGCCAACCGAGGAGGATTTAAAAATGCTCCGGGAGGAAGGAAAATAGGCATTCATGAAAGTGATGGATAATTCAAAGATAAGCCTTTCAACTCATGCGGAAAGTAAGATGATATATACAAAAGGAGAGGTAATACAAAAGACAGGAAAAATCGATCCGAACGAGGAATTGCTTGGGAAATCTGCCGATAACAGTTGAATGCACTCATATAAATAATAACAAAAAGATTTATTAATAAGCAATCATTTAACTGTACTGGGGTGTTTAACTCTAAATGAAAATTGTCATTCGAAATG
>JAMCUH010000037.1 GCA_023379435.1 Thermoplasmatota archaeon
GTTATGATAATAGTCCTTCTTACACAAAATTTTTGAATTGCTTGTTGGTATTATGGGGGTTGATTTTATGAGTATCTGTCGTTTAAGATTCAGATCTACGGCTTGAAGAACATATGTAAGTTCTCAACTCCATAGACGTGATTTTGACAATAAAAATTATTCTTCCAGTTGCGCCATGCAGCCACGGATCTTCTCAAGTCCTGGGGAACTGAGCAGGGGTTTTAAGTTTATAATTTGGAATTTTTGGTTGTGCGATTTGTATTTTTCAATTCAATGTTCGGAATGACATATTTAACCTTGTGATTAAAATGATGCCAGAAATTACTAATGGAGATGTGAGTTATTTCAAGATTTATATTTAATTTATCAAAGCATTCGCTGGACTAATTTCAATTCATCACTTTTTCTAGGGTATCACAATATACGCAATAATTAATGTTGTCGTGATCTTATGTATTGCAGCAGTTTTATAGCAATCAGAAATAAATGGTGAATATTAACATCTGAGGAATGAGTGAAGGTGCCCTAAGATTAATAGTATCGGTTCATATGGTTATCACATGAAGGGAGGAGTCATAACCATTGGTAATGAAATTCTAAAGGGGAGAACTGTAAACACCAATGCTGCTGAGATCGGGAGAGTTATGTATTTCTCAGGATATGAAGTGTTTAGGGGGATAGTTGTTCCAGATGATCCGCAGGAGATTGCATATGCTTTCAGGGAATGTCTGAATGTCTGTGACGTTATCATTTCATCAGGCGGTCTCGGCCCAACATTTGATGATATGACCATTCCAGCATTTGCTAAAGCTTTTAATCTGGATTTGAAACTGGACGATTATTACTATAACCGGATAAAGGAAAGTTTTTCAAGGCTGGGCCTGCCCATGACTGAAGAGAGGAAAAAAATGGCCATGATTCCTGAAAACTCTACTCCCATCGAAAATAATGTGGGTAGTGCACCAGGTATAGAGTGCACGATTCAGGGGAAAAGAGTTTTCATTCTTCCCGGTGTACCTGCAGAAATGAGATCAATGCTTAAGGTGATCGGAAAAAAGATCAAGCTTTCAGATTCCTTCTATTCCGAAAAAAGCATTGTTGTTAAAGGGATCTATGAAAGTACCATTTCTCCTCTGGTAAAGAGGATCATGAGAGAACATGGCAATGATGTCTACATAAAGACTCATCCAGGAATGGAAAATGGCGTATCTGTTATTGAGATTGAGGTTTCTGCAAAATCCAAAAGAGAGGATGAGGCAGAAAAAAATGCAGAAAATGTTCTCAAAGAAATTGAGGAGGAATGCAGGAAACTTTCAAATCCTTGAAGCTCTTGCCAGGCACTCACTGCAGTAGCAGTCTGATGAGGAAATACCCAAAACAAGTAACCCCAGCTTACTGATGCTGACATTTGAACACCAGCATGATGATCGTTCCTCACCACCGCAGTGAAATGATTTTCCACACCCTGGACAGATCTTCAAACCCTGTCACTTCTCACTGTCTTCTGACCGCTCTTTCAAAACACCTTCAAGGGTATTTGTCCAGTTAACGAAGCAAAGCATGAGAAGATTCCTTTCGTCCTTTTCTTCCAAATCACTCACCCAGATGCTCGGTAAAGAATCCTGTTGCCATTTTCCATGCGTCATCTGCAACGGCCTTGTTGTATGTAGGTCTCTCGTGATTGAAGAAGGCATGAACGGCCCCTGGATATATTTTCATTGTGAAACCCTTTTTGAGCTTCACAAACTGGCCCACGAGTTCTGAAAGGCCTCTGTTGACTCCCAGATCCTCTCCAGCATATAGGCCCATAACCGCCCCCTTTATCTTTGAAACAGCATCAATTGGCTTCGGGTTTGCACCGTAGAATACCACTGTAGCCCTTATGTCCGTCTTTGTGGCAAGTTGAAAAACAAGACCGCCTCCGAGGCAGAATCCTGTTGCCCCAATGGCTCCAGGCTTAACATTGGGATCCTTATCAAGATACAGCTTACAGCTTACCAGATCATTCACCATGGACATCTCAAGGCTTTCCCTGGCCATGAATATCTTTTGAACAACAGCCTTCTCATCGGGATCTGCACTATCCATAAAATTTTTCATTGTTTCAGGATCATTTCTCTTTTCAGGTGGCACTGAGAAGAACTTCATCATCGCCTTCTCTATATTTTTAGGATTCAGGACCTGTGCGTCCCTGTGATAAAGATCGGGGGAAAGAACAACATACCCTTTCTCTGCATATCTTTTCGCAATTGCTCTTATGCTACTGTCAAGACCCCATATCTCATGCACAACGATGATCGCAGGATGCTTCTTCCCGTCGTCAGGATGCGCATAGTATGCCCTCATCTTTGTCTGATCCTCGACCGTTATGACGATGTCCTTTTCCATCATGGGAATAGTATAATGATTTAACTCTAAAATTTTTTGTGCTGATAATCATTACGCTGAAATAAATCAAGATTCTTGGAATCCACATAAACAGAAGAAGGAATGGGGATGGAAAACCAGTTCAATATCAGAGGTCTAAGAAAGGAGCTATATTACATAGGTTTTGCAAGATTTATCCGTGCAACTGGAAGGGTGAGCTCCTTTGTCTTTCTTCCACTTGTTTTCATTGAATTATACAGGGAGCCTTTTCTGATCACGGGTGTCATTGTGGGGCTTGCAACACTGCTGATGGCCGTGGTACAATCATACTCCGGGAGACTAACTGACAGAATTGGAAGAAGGATACTCATGGTAATAATACCAATACCAAACGTTCTTGCCTTCTTCCTGATGTTTCTCGCCATCGATCTGCATCTATCTGTGTATCTCCTGCTTGGTGCCTTTTATGTCACAACACTGATCAATGCACTTCAGTTCCCAGCACTTCAGGCTGCAATAGCAGATCTGAGTCCTCCGGAACACCGCCTTTCAGCTTACGGAATGGTAAGGATGATGGTAAACACCGGATCGGCAATAGGCCCATTAACTGGAGGCTTCCTTGCAACCATTGGGCTCCAGTACATCTTTCTTCTTGCATCAGCTCTTACTGTTGTGGAGATAGTGGTTATATATTTCTCCGTGCCAGAAACTTATAATTTCCCAACTCCGCAGAAGAAAGAAATATCTACTGCACCTGCAAAATCCATTCTCTCTGACAGATTCTTCATTTCATTTATCATCGTGGGAATAATATTCGCGTTCTTTCTGCGCCAGAATTCCATTTCACTTTCGGTATATGCTGTTGTTCTTGAAAAACTCCCGCTGTTATATCTTGGATACATATATTCAGTCAATGGGCTTGTTGTGGTTGCTCTTCAGCTTCCCACTTTGAGGCTCATGACATCAAGATGGTCAGCAATGACATGGAGGGGAGTTGGAGTACTCTTTTATGCCACTGCCTTTTCTCTCCTCTCCATATCACCCACATTTACCATGATCATGATATACATGTTCATAGCAACCATTGGTGAGAATTTCATCTCTCCGACTACGCAGACAATTGTAACATCGTTGGCTCCTCCTGACAAAAAAGGTACTTACATAGGAACATACAGCTTCTTTACCAGTACGGGAAGTTTCATGGGAAGTGCTCTTGGTCTTCTCCTTCTTTCTATTCTCAAGGGGATTCCAGCGGAGTTCTGGATATATATATCCATTGGAACATTTGCTGTCTCAATGCTCTATTTTTCCATGTCTTTTACCATGAGAAAGAGGACTGTTGCTGCAGATCATGCATGACAATTTTATCTCTTCTCGAACGTCATCATTTTTCCGTCCGAAAACGTCCTGAAATAATATTTGAACTCCTCATCACCTTTCCTGGCAACGCAGTTCCTTCCCTTACTGTAATTTCCATGTAACTCTATACTGTCTATATGTTCCCACCCTGTATTCTCCTTGACCTTTGCGACCATACCCTCAAATGCATCGGCGCACAGGTTGCAACAGAACAGCATGTTATCGCCGTCAATTTCCCTGTAATACTCTCCCCATGTGGCATTGCATAGCGCACATCCTTCAGTGTTGTTTGTTTTCAATCATTTCACCTCTCTTCATCCTGGCAAAAAGGTAATCGTAAAGTCTGTCAAGTGAGGCAAGAGCAATGGCCTGGCAGGGCTGTTCAAGGGAAAGTGTCTCAGAATACTTATCGATGAGATCCATTGCCTCACCGGCATGGTAAACATCCGCCTCGTAACCCTCCCTGAGGAACGCCACCGTTTCTCCGGATATCGAGTTATCCTGCAGAATTTTGGGATCGAAATACGGCATGCTTGCACCGTATTCCTTCATTCTTCTGTCGGCAATCAGTTCCATGGAGTGCATTGCGCTCATACCTTCGACGAAAGAATACTTCCTGCACACCATGTCCCAGAAGGATATTGCCGAAGAGGTTGCAGTTAAAGGTACAGTTTCATATATATCCTTACGGGATGCGCCATAGGATTCCGCCATCCTCAGAAGAAGTTCGTGATGCGAGGGTGTCTTATCGGTGCCATACCACTCCGACACGATGTTGGATATTTCATAGTGCTGGACATCCTCCATATCTGTATTTGCAATTATGAGGGAACAGCTCTTCACCCACTGCTTCAGAAAATGGTGATGCTCAAACGCATATCCCAGAAGGAGATATTTGTCCGGGTGCTGCATCCTCACTATATAAGGATGAGGATCCTTCCCAAAGAATTTGTCCCTCATCCTTCCGATTATCCAGAGTGACACCTTATCATATTTGAAGAAATTCCTGAGTGAATCAGAAAGCTCAGTCATTCCCTTTCTTTCTGGTGAAATGTAGCGATTCAACCACATTACATGGGCAGCGTCGCTCTTCTCCTGCAGAAGAAGAAAATGTTCAGCCATGTGCCTATAACTCCCAACTTGAGCAAAACAGGCAGGACATTTCAACATAGGTCCATATGGGTAACTCGCTATATGATTTTAATTAAATTGCATCTCTTAAATAGTTCGTGATCATGATGTCTTCTGATATCATTGATAAACATACTTTCCATGATCATGCCATACATCATCTTAACCGGAAAATTTGCCTATGTCGTCTCTATTTCCGTATGGTCCGGTTCCCTCTTTCTCATAATGTATATGGTGGGTAGGAAGAATGATCCAGGATATCTGGGTCTCAGCAGTTTCCTGATGCAGAAAGGAAGAATTTTTCTCAGGGTTGTTGGAATCATATCTGTTCTGCTGTCATTCGGACTTGTCTTCTGGGAATTCGAGAACGGCAGATTCCATATTTCCGTATTCTCCCTGGAGCTAGATTTCTTCATAATTCTCATAACATATTCCATAATCGGTGAGCTTTACATTATCCCGGCAATGAAGAGGTTCCACCACATCTCTGAATTCACCACAAAGAGTTCAGGTGATCCTGAAACCCCCCATGTCATTGTCATGTCGGGAAGGATCAGGGAACTGTGCCTGTATCAGATCATACCCCTATTGTTTGTTGTTCTGACCATATCTCTGCAGTATTCCATATCATAACTGCCCTTCTTCTCAGATCAATGGAACAATACAACGCAAAAGATAAAATGTATAATGCACATAATAGGTCGTGCCACCTGACGGGAAAAGAAAGAGGAGACAGAAGAATCCTGACGGTAGCATGCCAGCCATCAAATTCGCTGTCAAAAATGATGGCACGAGTGGATATCACAGGATGCTCATAAAAATAACACCACCGGACGGTATCACAAGGGTGGATGCTGCCTACATATCTCCATCTGGGAGCAGGTGGATGCAGAAGGCAAAGAGGATCAACGATACAGACTATGAAATAAACGTAAAACGTGACGAAGAGGGAGAATTTCTGACATCCATAGCTGCTTATAACAGTAAGGGCATAGTGAATATGATCACGGGAAATTATTCCTTCATGCCCGGTTCAAAGAGCAGGGGACAGGAGAGAAGAAAAACACAGATCCTGGAAATACCAGATCCTCCACCGGAGATCAGGAATGGAATCATCAGAACATGGCCAGTATCGAGCGCCTATTCCAAATCCCTGCAGAATGTCAGTTACTCAATATCCGAGAAGTATCCAGAGCTGAGGGAATCGAAACTCGTTGCCAACCCCAACGTGAAATTCACATCATACATACATGGTTCGGGGAATTTTGGTGTTGTTTTCAAGATAGAGAGAAGCGGTAATTTCCATGCCGTGAAGTGCTTCACCAGGGCGTCTGCAGATATAGCTGAGAGATATTATTTCCTTAGCGCCTACCTTTCTAAGGCAAATCTACCCTTCCTTGTCAGCTTTAATTATCTAACTGATGCGGTGAGAGTCGTGTCAAAGCCGAAGGATTACTTTCCAGTTCTTGTGATGGACTGGGTGGAGGGCCAGACACTGAACCAGTTCATCATATCAAACCTTCAAAATTCTGAACTGCTCAGGAAGTTTGCAGCTGGTTTCATAGCAAGTGTTGAAAAGATGCAGTCACTTGGTATAGCACATGGTGATCTATCAGGGGACAACATACTTGTTGATGATACCGGCTCCCACAAATTCATTGACTACGACGGCATGTTTGTTCCTCCCCTTTCAGGTAGAAAGTCACAGGAAAGCGGTCACGAGCACTTTCAACATCCTGGAAGAACGGATGAATTCACGGGCAAACTGGATAATTTCTCAGCACTTGTCATATATCTATCCATTCTAGCCGTATCTGAGAATCCCGAGATGTGGGGCTATAACGGTGAAGATCAGGACCGGCTCATTTTTTCCTCTTCAGACTTCAAGGATCCTGAAAATTCAAAACTTTTCTCTGATCTTAATAAAATGAGCAAAAGAATCAGGAAGCTTTCCGCACTAATGCAGGAGGCACTGAAGCAGAAACCACTGTGGGAAGGTATTTCCCCATCAGTAATCAGGAATCAGTGATAAGCCTCACAAATGTGAGATCATCATTTCTCATTCTTCTCTCCCTCACTTCCTTTGTGAAGATCTCCCTGAGATCACCTTCTCCTGCGACAATATCCCATGAATCGGGAAAGAACTGAATTATCCATTTTGAGACCGAATCTGTTGCCACGATTACGGAATCGTCTGGCTTCAGGTAGAAATCCTTGATGAGAAATTCAGGAAGATTCCACCTATAATCACCTGTGAACGGTGCACCATATCCACTCCAGACGAGCTTTGGTGTAATGTTGAAGTCCTCATATCTGGTAAGCGGAAATGATATGAGAGAGTCGTTCCTCTTGATTAGCAAACATGAATCGCCAACAGAGAGAGCCCTTGCGTGTCTGAACTCAGGGCCATCCAAGGATTCAAGAAAAATTACTGTTGAATATGATCCGGCAACAGCCTTGTTCTTGATAAACAGTCGAAGTGAGTCCCAGTCAATTTCACTGTGCCATTTTGTTCTTGCATTATTTATCAAAAGATCAAGAAAATTGTTCTGCCGGAGAGATAGATCACTGTTCACGTATGAGCTCACAAGTGCTCTTGCCCATAGACCGGAAAAAATAGAATCACTGGCACCGTCAGCAACTGCTACCTTCCCCTTCTCGGTATTGAAGGCATAGGCGTCTTCCGACTCCACGGAGGAGTTGCCAAGCTTTGGAGATGTGAATGCTTTCACTATCATCTCATGAGCGATGATACAGCCCTTGTGCCAATGTCAAGAAGCTTTATGAGATCCTCTAGCTGAGCGTTGAAGACGTATCCCCTGGCTCCTCTCTCTATGTCCTTGTACTCCTCCCTGGCAATAGCGAGCATGGCCTCTGGGAGCTGGCTTGACATCTGGAACATCTGTTTCGCATACTTTTCCTCAGGAAGAGATGTTTCGGAATTTGGGAAAAGAACTGGAGTAACAGTTGCACCGGAGAGGTGACAGTTCCATGTGAGAACGTACCCGTCCTCCGTTGAAAGTGATCTGAGATCGTTCATTGCTTCAACGGGATCTCCGTCAGTTGCCTCTCCATCCGTTATATTGATAACGATGGGAGGGAACGATTCCTTGTGGCTATCAATCCATTGTGAAATCCAGTCCTTGGCCATGCTTATTGCCTTCACCATGGGGGTGTCGCTGGCGGCCACGGGGTTAAACCAGATGGGGAAATCATATTCTATCTCCTCGCCCTCGATCTGCTGTTTCCTCTTCTCAACGGTGAGAATCCTGGATTCTAAGTCAGATATGGGAAGGATGGTTGCATCTTTCAACAGTGATATTGCTGTGTCCCTCTTTGCACCATATCCTATGATTCCAACATCAAAATAATTCCTTACACCGTCTGATTTTGTGCATCTGTTCACTATCTCGTTGAGGTTATTGTTCACAGCATCAGCTGCCTCCTCTGCTTTTGATCTGACTCCTCCACCGATCTTGTGGCTCATGGATCTGCTCTGATCTATGAGAAAAACAAACAGGCCCGGCCTATCTCGACTAATCTCCTGATCGTATGTCATAGATAAGTATTGGGCACCTCTATATAAAAAATTTTGTCTGCCAATATTTATATTGTCATATTAATTACAATGGATTTCATGTTCTGAACACAACATGTTCCAGAGAACCGTCGAGGTAATTCCTAAGACTCGTAGCTGCCCTTTTCAAATATACCGGTTCGAATTCGGAACCCATACCTGCAATATGGGGCGTCGCAATGCAATTATCCGGAACGTCGTCTGCTATGACGGGTTCGTTCCACCATACATCAGTGAGGTAGAATTTATCTGGGTTTTCCCTGAGATATGAAAGCATATCTTCTTTTTTCACAATGTCTCCTCTTGCAACATTTACAATAATGTTGCCACGGAATTGATCAAGGAGTTTTCTGTTGACCATTGATCTTGTTTCTGAGGTCAGGGGAACGCTTATGACAACTATGTCTGATCCCCTCATGAGATCATCTGGAGATTCGGCAAACTCAGTTACATGGTCACTTTTTCTGGATCGGGAATATGCAAGCACGTGCATGTCCATTGAATTGGCAATAACCCCAACTTTTTTTCCTATTCCACCATAACCGAGAATTCCAATGGTTTTCCCATACAATATGGAAACCTCGAGCCTAGTGAATTTCTTCCTGTGGAATTCTTCGTTGTGTTTACATATCTCTTTCAGATGGGACAGTATCAGAGCAAATACCGTTTCTGCCACTGGTTCATTGTAGCCTCCGGCATTGCTCAACAGAACCGATCCTTTTGGAAACATTTCAGGAAAAAATCTGTCATTTCCAGCCGACATGCTCTGGAATATCCTGGCATTCCTCCACTTCCCTGGATCTCTTCGAAAAATTACAGCCTCAGCCTGGTCCGGCTCGGAAACGTATTCAAGCCCAGTTATCTCAATACATTCTTCCTTCAAGTCATCCGGCAGATCAAGGTCTATGGAAAATTTCATTCATGAAAATCATAAGAGATCTTAAGTAATTTCCTTAAGAAAAAAAGGTATATCTGTTAAACTCGCTTAAAATTTGGAGGGCATCGTCAGGAACTCTCACTGACCTGTTTTATCAATGAATGTGATTTGCAAAAAAGTATATCCTAAAGCATACCTCGGTCGCATACAGTATCATTGTATATTCGATCGTAAATTGGCAGGGAACAGCATTATTGTTATAATACAATAACTGAAGAAGTGCATCTTGCGCAGGATAAGAGTAAAATGAAGAACATATAATGAAATACCATTATCCAAGAAACAGATTACCTTACAAAAATATAGAATTAATAGAACCTTTATACCGCCATAACAACAGTAAAAAAAGGGCTCAACGCTGGAATCCTTACCTATGGTTTTTTGTTTTTTTTTTTGAAAAAATAAAATTCTTCATACCATAGACTCAGTTTCAGGAATTTCTGATTAGCTGGGAGTGATAATTATTACCAATATCTCCCTCTCGCCGGTATGCAACCTGACCAAATTTTTCTATTCCAATGATCTCGGCAAATCCCATGAAGAGGTTGAGGATTCTTTTGGTATTCTAAAACTGGGGATGTGTATTCGACTCAGGAACTTTCAACTTGCTCTTCATATCATTAGATCGATCCAAGAAGAAAGAACAGTTTCCATACAATTGTTGTGGAGAAGGAACTTTCCAGACTATCACAACTGTATAATGAGGAATTCATTAAATATACGGATTAAGAATGATTGTTCAGCTTTAGTGACGCCTAATTGATCTGATGATATCATGAATCTGCCAAAAATATTTTTTAATATTTCTTATAAGCTGCTAAGTAATATCTATATGTAAAATGGATATTAAGAGTGAAACACCATGAGGAGTGTGGAAATGTTTAAGCTGCATGCAAAGGCTCATCTCCCGACATTATTTGGGGATTTTGAAATATATGTATTTGATGATGATGGTGACCCTTCTGAACACGCTGTTCTTGTGAAGGGTGATGTGTACAATGCCGATTCTGTTCCAGTCAGGATACATTCAGAATGCCTCACTGGTGATGTTTTCGGTTCAAAACGCTGTGACTGCAGGGAGCAGCTTGTGAAATCCCTTGAAATGCTTTCGTCTATGGAGAGAGGAATTCTCATATACCTCAGGCAGGAAGGAAGAGGTATAGGCCTCAAGAATAAGATCAAGGCCTACAGTCTTCAGGAGAATGGTTTCGATACAGTGGAGGCAAACCTTGCCCTCGGGTTGCCCGTTGACAGCAGGGATTATACATTTGCCATAAATGTTCTTCACTACTTTGGAATATCCAGAATCAAGCTTATGTCCAACAATCCTCTCAAGTTCCAGTTCTTGCAGGAAAATGGCATTGATGTTATAGAGAGAATACCGCTCATAACTGATCCCAGACCGGAGGATAAGTTTTATTTGGAAACAAAAAGAAACAGGATGGGACATCAGCTGTGATGTTTAAAATACTCCACTAATATATTCTGGCATGGTTCATGCACTGCTTACAAATGCCCCGGGAGGCGGCATTGATTACAGAGATGTGATAATAGAGGAAGAAGAGCATGATCTTGTTCTGAGCCCTTTATACACAGGAATATGTGGAACAGACAGGGGAATAGTAAATGGATCGCTGAACTTTGCGAAAAACCCCGAAAAGTCAGATTACCTTGTTCTTGGTCATGAATCTGTGTGTGTTGTGAGGGATTCATCAAACAGTCAATTCAAGGAAGGCGATCTTGTTGTGCCTCTTGTGAGGAGACCAGGTAACTGCCCAAACTGCCTCATAGGAAGGCAGGACAACTGCTCTGATGGAAATAAGAAAGAGGCTGGAGTAACGGGAAAGCATGGATTCATGCGATCCAGGTTCAATGAGGATTCCCAATTTGTTGTAAGAATTGACGATCCATACATGGAAAAAATTTCTGTCCTGACTGAACCCCTGAAGAACGTTGTGAAAGGATTTGAGGTGATTGAAACCATTTCAAAAAGATCTGTTTACGCAGGCGCTGACTCTTCATTCACAAACAAGAACTGTGTTGTAATCGGTACAGGAACAGAGGCTTTTCTCTACGGTATCATGTCTTCAGAGTATGGATTCAACACTGCCCTCACGAATAGGCACCCCCTCAGCAGAGAAAAAATGGATCTAATTTCGGATTTCTCACTGAATTTTTTTGACTATTCCACTGATATTGCTTATCCCTTTAAAAGCGAAATTGATCTTGTTATCGACACAAGTGGCGACCCGGCAACTGTATTGAAATTTCTGCGGCTCATGAACTACAACGGAATTTTCCTTTTCTTCGGGACAAATGGCAAGGCACCAGCTTCCAGCATCAATGGAAATGATATTGATCACATAGTGGAGAGGAACATCACAATTGCCGGAAGCGTTGATGCGGCAAAGGTACATTACATAAGAGCAGTTAAATACCTAAAGAGATGGTTCAAATCTTTACCCGTTGAAAGTATTATCACTGGGGAATATAGGCCTGAATACACTGAAATATTCAAGAAAAAGCCTGAGGATGAGATCAAATCTGTCATAAAGTGGGGGGAGTAGATAAGTTGCTTCTTGAAGGCAAAGGGATTGCAGACAGGATAATGTTGGAGCTTTCATCTGCTGCCAGAGATATGGAAGAGAAGAGCGGATCAAGGCCAAGACTTGATCTTATTCTTGTGGGTGATGACCAGGGTGCGAGGATATATTCCCAGGCAAAGATGAAGCGTGGTAAAAAGATTGGGTGCGACGTAACACTGACAGAGCTGCCTGAGGATTCATCCATGAAAGAGGTGAGTTCCATCATAGGGGAAAAATCCTTAGATCCAGATATCCATGGCATCATGATTGAGAATCCTGTTCCGAAAAATCTCTCCATATCGGAGCTTGCAGATCTGATACCATACTATAAGGATGTCGATGGAACAGGCTCAATGAATCAGGGTCTAATTGTTTCAAAGAAGGAATTTCTGGTGCCGGCAACGCCAGCTGCTGTTGTGGAAATTCTCACCACTTTCGGCATTAATGGTACCGTAACAATAGTGAATAGATCACCAGTTGTCGGAAGACCTCTTGCAGGCATGTTACTGAACAGGGATTATACCGTGACGGTATGCCACAGCAAGACACCCGACCTGAAAAAATACACAATATCCTCCGATATCATTGTCACTGCTGTTGGTCATGCATCTTATTTCGATGCATCATATTTTTCTCCAGAATCGACGGTGATAGATGTTGGTATCAACTACGTTGATGATAAGGTAGTTGGTGACGTAAAGTTCGATGATGTATCGAAACAGGTGAAAAATATCACGCCTGTTCCAGGAGGGGTTGGGCCAATAACGGCCACGCTCATATTCAGAAATCTGATCACTTCCTTCAGGTATCAGTTTTCCAAAAGACAGTGACAGTCTTACACAAACTCAGGAATTGAGAAATTATATTAATATTTATAATATAAAGTCAGACAATGAGTGATTCTGTTCTTCTCAACGAAATTCACGTTATCGAAAATTTTCTGAAGGAGAAGATAGGTAAAAAAAGAGCTGTGATCGGAATCAGCGGTGGTATTGACAGCTCCCTTGTTTTGACACTCCTGTCAAACAGTATTCCTGTTAGTAATATCATGCCATTCTTTCTTCCTGAAAAAAGAACGCCTGAATCTGATTTCAGAGATGTTGAAACACTTTGCAAGAGTCTTTCCATTCCGTATGAGACCATCTTCATTGACCCCATTTCAGAATCTTTCAAAAAAGTGTTAAAACCACCCAGAAGGGAACTGGATGGTAACATAAAAGCAAGGGTTAGGATGACAATTCTGTATGAAAAGGCGAATGAGAACGACGGTTTGGTCATAGGCACAACAAACTATTCTGAATACATGACCGGATACTTTACAAAGTACGGAGATGGCGCCTGCGATATTGAGCCAATCCTTCATCTTAAGAAGAGCGATGTCAGGAAACTTGCAGCACTCATGAGAGTGCCTGAGAGCATTCTTTCCAAAAAACCGAGCGCAGGTTTGTGGGAGGGGCAATCTGATGAGGAAGAGATGGGCATAACATATGATGAGATAGACAGGATCCTTTCGCTTATGGATTCTGGTAAGACGGAAGACAATGATACATATAGAAAGGTCGAAGAGATGGTAAGGGTAAGTTTTCACAAGAGGATCCAGCCTGAGAATCTGCTTTCCCAGAGGAAGTAGGATTCCATGGCGATTTCCTCCGAATTCCTGCAGCTCAGCCTTATTCTTATCGTCGCTGCATTCGCCATACCCATATCAAGGAAGGTTTCTGTCATTGAAATTCCCATCCTCATCGGTCTTGGCATACTGTTCGGCCCAGTCCTTGGAATAATAAGTCACGGTTTCGCCATAAATTTCATGTCACAGTTTGCAACGGTTGGAATCGGTCTTCTTGGAATAATGATAATTCTTTATTCGGAAAGCCACAGGATCGATATCAGATTATTCAGGAGACTTCTCTCAAAGATCGTTCTTCTGGATACCCTTGGTCTTTTGATTACCGCATTCGTAACTGCATTCCTTTTCTCTCTCATAACGGGTGCACCTCTTATCATAGGTTTCATTTTTGGTGCAATTATTTCTCCAACTGATCCTGCTTCCGTCATACCTCTTCTGAGAAGAATGACACTCAGCGAGGATGTCACGGGAACGCTCATAGGTGAAAGCATGTTCAATGATCCCCTGAGTATAATCCTCTTTTATTTAGGAATAGCACTGATAGCTCCCGGAATATCCCAGGTCACCATATTTTCCGACCTGAATGTGAGATTCGGCATATACGCCGCAACTCTCCTCTACCTGATGATGCAGATACTTATCCCTGCTGTAAGCGGCATTGCTGTTGGCTTTCTCATCATATACCTCAACAAGATATTCAACTTTGAGAACCTCCTTCTCGGCCTTATCCTTGGCATAATTCTGCTCGAGTTCGCATTCTTCGAGGCACTGTCGCTGACGCCATTCCCGGCCATCATTGCAACCGGTGCCGTCATAGGAAATTTCAGCGAAAAGAGCATATTCTGGGAGAGGGAGGCAAATTTTCAGGCAAATCTTGCAGTTCTGGCACAGAGCATAATATTTCTTCTTCTCGGTTCCATCATCACACTGGGGCAGATAACGAGTTATATCCTGCTGGGTATAATCATGTCACTGGTTGTGATGTTCGTTGCAAGGCCGGCGTCTGTATTCCCATCAATTCTCCTTGCATCGCTCAGAAGATCACGCGTGAAATTTGGAAACAAGGTGAAATGGTTCATATCACTTGTTGGACCAAGGGGTGTTGTTTCCGTGGTTCTTTCTGCCATACCTTATTCACTTGGTCTTGAATATCATATTAGTATACTTATAAAATGGGGACCTGTTCTCTCTGTTTCAGCAATATTCGTTGTACTTCTATCAATAATACTCACCACGGTATATTCCCCAACCGTGGGAAGGAAACTTATTCCACCACCAAAGGATTAGAGACCGAGATCGAACTGATCTTTCTCTTCCTGCAGTTCCTCGTCTGTGAGATCAAGCTCCTTAAGTAGCTGGCTCTTGTCCTTGTAAAATAGAGTGACTAATCTGGTTACATCCTTGTATGTTATGAACCTCTTCTTTATCATCCTGGTGATAATCTTTTCCCGCTGCTCGACCTCCTTCTCCAGCATCTGCTCGGTCTTGCCGATTCTCTCAGCGATCCTGTTCATAACGTAACTGTAACCGGAAAACGTGAACTGATCATTCTGCGGGTTCCACTTGAAAACGTTGTTTATCACAATATCATTTGAGCCTGAGTCTATTCCAGTGATCTCGGATATGGATGTTGTCCTCCTGACAATTTTATTCTTGTAAACAAGTGCAGACTGCATTATTATTACATCAAGAGATGTGATCAGCGTTCTGGGAATGTTTATGGGTGACGACTCAAGCCTGTAAATGAGCGTCCTCGGATCCTCTGCATGGAAGGTACCAAAGCCGTATCTTCCTGCAGACATGGCCTGAAATACAGTGAATGCCTCTTTACCCCTTACCTCCCCGATTATGAGGTAATTGGGTCTCTGCCTCAGTGAAGCAGTGAGGAGATCAAACATGTCGATTTCACCTGCTCTTTTCCCCGTTGCCTGATTCAACTTCCCGAAGCCGGGCCTTGTGACAGCTGCAATCCAGTTCTCGTGTGGTATGTTTATCTCCCTTGTATCCTCTATGCTCACAACCTTCATCTGTGGCGGTATGAAAAGAAGAATTGCATTGAGTGTTGTTGTCTTTCCAGATCCGGTTCCGCCCGCAACCATCATATTGGACCCGTACTCTGTGAGAACCCATAGATATGCTATCGCCCTGGCAGAAAGGGTGTTGGACATAACAAGACTTACCGGACTCAGGGGGTTTGACCTGAATTTCCTTATGGTAAAAGCAGGACCATTGTTTGTTATATACCTCCCGTATGATGCCTGTAGTCTTGATCCATCAACAAGAGTGGCATCAAGGATCGGAATGGATATGGATATATGCTTCCCTGAATCCTGAACCATCTTTTTAACGAAGAGGTTCAGCTCAGATTCTGTATTGTATCTTACGTTGGTCTGCATGTAACCAAAATCCCTGTGATAAACGAAGACAGGAACATTGGCATTATCGCATGAAATATCTTCTATTCCAGGATCCTTCATAAGCCCATCGATTCTTCCAAAACCTACAATATCCCTTTCCACATAGTATCTCACTACCTGCAGTGAGTTCTTGTCAAATAAGAAACCGAGATCATCGATTGTTATGTTGAAGTATTCATCAAATTCTTTCTTTTTGTCAACGGCAGGTGCCTCGTTATATGCAGCGAGGGCGATTATGTAATCTTCAATCTGTCCTATGGCATCTTTTTCCTTTTCATCAACGGCCGGCTCTATCAAAACATAAACCATATCACCGGTCTTCTTGTTCAGGTATATCCTGGAATAGACGAGCCCCTGTTCCAGTTCCTCGAAAACAAGATCATCATTCGTTGGAGAATCTGTTAGCTCTATCTGATCCCTTTTTAACGATACAATCGTTCTTGATTTCTTTCCAGCCATTTAAAGTGCACCCACCAGCAAAAGAACAACCATGCTCACAAGTATGAGGATACCGGAGAGAAGAATGCCAGAGCTGATCCTACCATCCCTCAGAACACCAGATATGATACCGGTCCCTCCACCCTGCACAATCATGCCAATGTTGAAGACATTCTTGATGGTGGCAATCTGGCTTCCACCAACTGCAAGGCTGTATAATGTTGATGATGTCCCACTGTCAAGCTTTGGGAGAAAATCAACATCCAGTATGAGAACAACGAAAAGGAAAACACCGAATGCTATCATCATTACCATGGTGTAACTTTTCATCTCCGAGAACCTGGAGTTTCTCATAAGCTGCATCTGCGATGTGAATTCAGATACCATGTTCATCACATCGGATATGTTCGAACCAGATTCTGCAGCCTTCATGACAATCTTTCCAGCCCTAATGATATTCTGAGAGCCGCTCTCCTTTCCGAATTCAGAAAGAGCCTCTTCCACAGGAATGCCCCAGGATATCAGTGCTGCAACCCTCTTCACTTCCTTGGAAAGTGGTCCATAATCGGTCTGGGATGCCCTTACAATTGCCTGAGATATTGGCATTCCAAAGGTAGTGTATTCGGCAACATCTCTAAGGAAGTCTGAAACTCTCCTCTCAGCCTCGTAAAAGGTACGCATGTCAATGGAATCCATGACACCATATGGAACCATAATGAGGACAGCAACTATACCTGCAATTATAAGAATGTTAAGATGAAATGTTCCACCAGATCTTATGTTAAGGAGAACGTAGAAGACAACAAATATAAGTGCGGCGAAATATGAAAACAGCAGAACCATGAATTTCCGTAGAATCATATGTTTACCTCCTTCACTGTGCTTGAAACCAGGAAAGTAAAACCAAATGTTATTATGGGTATCACAAGGAGAACAATGAGATACAGGAATACGGCTATGGACGCACCTGATGATGAGAGAGCAGCGAAGACACCCAGAATTACAAGAAGCATAAGAGGAAATGCAACTCCCACAGTTACGTAACTTTCAGCAAGAACTCCAATGGATTCTGCGTTTGCCTTCAAAAGAGTGCTCAGCTCGGACTGAAACTGCTTTGCCTTAAGTGTGAAGTAGTCCTTCAGGCTTCCACCTGATGTTACGGTGGATATGATTCCCTGGAGAAATTCTGAAAATTTCAGGGATGGTGAATACTTTGACTCCTCCCTCATGGCTGAAACAATATCATTACCGAACAGCCTTGAGGATGCTGATATGGCCTTTGCTTCCTTGGAGATCTCACCATATTCATAACTTTTTCCAAGCTCGTACATTATAGTTTCCACAGGAACGTCTGCAGAGGCCATTGTTGCTATATAAGCTAGGGCCATTGGAAGCTTTGAGTCTATATCTTTCCTTCTCCTGTTTGCTGTTGACTGTGGGGTATTCAAGGCAACAAGAACGAAGAGACCTATAACACCAAGAAGACCGGGAATCGCATACCATACCAAACCGCCAAAAAGAATGGAAATAGCACCTATGGCAATGAGACCCGCAAAAACCATTACGATTGCAATAACAGATATCATGGAATAATACTGTATGGCAGAATAAGGCATCTTGGCCTTTCTGAGCGCAATCTCAAGCTTCTGGTTCTTTGTCCTCTTGGAATAGAAACCTCTAAAGAAGAAGAGACCAAGTTTGAGGTAAAGCGGAACTTCCGGAAATTCAATCGTCTGGACAGGTGTGGCAAGTGTTGGTGTTATGGGAGTCTGCCACTTCTTTGCCATTACCTTGGGGAAAAGTGCCGTCTGGAACCTCCTTATCTCTGCCTGTCTCACAAGAACAGACTGCTTGTCCTTGTATGCTGTTACGAATTGCTTGAGAGAGAACCTGCTTACCCTTTCCACGTGCTCCTTTCCGCTCTGATCCTCCTGCTCCTCCTCAGGCTCTTCCGGTTCTGATACGGCTTTTTTGAGCTTTGCCCTCCTGCTCTCAGCCTGGGCAGCCTTTTTCTTTTCCAGCATCTTTGTGAGTTTCTCAGCCTTCTTTCTTTCCTTCTCCTCAAGCAGCCTTGTCCTCTTCAATTCCTTTTCGGATTTCTTCTCCAGTTTAGGATTCAGATCAACATGTGCCTCAGGCATTGGCTTGAGTGTCTCCGCTTCACCAGAAACTGGTTGTTTTGCATTCTGCTGCATCCCTTCCTGTTCACCGGAATTCTCGGGAACAGGTTCATAGACCGGCGGTATTTCTGGGACAGGCGGTTCAGGATTTAGATCGACAACCTTCTCGTCAACGGTTTCAATAATAGGTGGTACTTCCGGTTTCTCATCCTTTGGTTCCGGATTCTCAACAACCTTCTCCTTTTGCTCGTTCTCATTGTGATCAGGAATAACAACATCAGACTTACTCCATGGAACCTGTGATGGCTGTTCTGGCTCACTCTTCTTCTCCTTATCCTGCTGAATCATGGGTCCCTTGAATGTCGTCCTTCTTCTTTCCGTATACATGTCCTCTGGTCTGATCTCCTCAGGCTTTATCTCATCCTCATTGCTCTTTTCCGGTGAAGATGAAGAACTTCCAGAAATGTTTGAGAATTTTGGTGCAGGAGGCACAGCGGAAGATTTTTTCTTCCTCTTCTTTTCCTCCTTTTCGGCCTTCTTTTTCTCCTTCTTTTCTGCCTTTGGATCCTGCGGGGTTGCACTACTTTCTGAAGAATGAACTTCAGGCTGTTCAGAATTCGTTTCGTTTACATCCGTCGGAGCCGAATCCGTGCTTTTCGGTCCCTTCATTGTGGATTTTCTTCCACTGGGGGTATTATCAATATCATCCGTCATACTGGTTCTCCGGAGGCCATCAGCATGGCCCTGTCCTTATCCTTGTAGTACGTGTTTATTATCCTGGTGATCTGCACATAATCTGTTATGTCCGATCTTACCATTTCCTCAAGAAGCTTGTTCCTGAAATCGAATTCTTCCTTGAATTGTGAACTTGTCATTCCCTTTAGTGCCTGGACCTTCTTGTAAAGGTTGCTGAAACCTGTGAATGAATGCTTTCCCCTGAACGCATCATATGTAAATACCTTGTTGTATACGACTTCTCCGCTCTCGTTGTCGAATCCTGACATTTCGTCAACCTCAGTTATCCTCCTGACAACGGAATCACCGCTCCTCACGAACTTGTTGAATATGACTGTATTGAGATATGTTATCATGATCCTTGGAATGTTCAGTGGTGCACTCTCCAGCCTGTTAACTGTTGCCTCCATGGAATCGGCATGTATGGTTGAGTATGTCGTGTGACCGGTGGCCATAGCCTGGAATAGGGAATTTGCCTCCCTTCCTCTAACTTCCCCGACAACAATGTACGTAGGCCTCTGCCTCATGGCCATCTTAACCAGTTCAAACATATCGATCTTCAGACCTGAGCTGTCATTATCCTCAATGTCATAATCACTCTCCCTTGTTGATGTTGCCACCCAGTTCTGGTGCATTATGTTAATTTCCCTTGTCTCCTCTATACTGAATATCTTTGTATTGGGAGGAACAAGCATCAGAATGGCGTTGAGTGTTGATGTCTTTCCAACAGCAGGTACACCGGCTATGAGCGCAGAGTTAAGGTTCTCAACCATATACCAGAGATATGTCAGAACCTCTGAAGAAGCTGTCCCAAACTTTATGAGCTCCACCGGAGTGAAAGGCCTTTCTCTGAAAAGCCTGAATGTGAATGTTGATCCTCTCGTTGATATTTCATTGCCATATATAGCCTGTATTCTGTGACCTTCCTGCGTTGAACCGTCCAGTATAGGCTCAGCAACTGAAACCTCCTTTCCGCAGACTTGGGCAAGCTTGATCACGTATGAATTAAGAACCTCAGCGTTCTTAAACATTGTATTTGTTTTGATGGAACCATATTTTCTATGGTATACGAATATGGGGATGTTATAACCGTCACAGGAGATATCCTCAACGTAAGGGTCCTTTACGATAACCTCGATCAATCCAAGACCTTCAAAATCCCTCTTCAGGTAATATTTGATCTTTTCCTTTGATTCCTCTGAGAGCTTTACCTCATATGCCTTAACGTAATCGTCCACAACCTTTCCAATATCAACGCCGTAAAAATCTGTAAGATAGCCAACCTTGTTTGGGATTACCATCTGCATCTCCTTTGGCAGTGTCTTGAGTATCAGCATTTCGTAATCCGTGAGCTTTGGTTCAACCACTGAATAAATGGTCTCCATTGTTTCCCTGTTCCACAAAATCTCCACGGAACCAAAAGTGCCAATGATATCATATCGATCTATGAGATCCAGATTCTCCTTCTCCGATGTTTTCACCATCGGCCTCTTTGGTCGGGACCTCCGCATAAGGGAGAATTCAGCCACTTCTTAACACCTCAATTAATAGATTCAAAGATATAGACAATTTAGGTTTAAAAACTTTCACTCTCTGGCTAATGATAGAAACTGATACTGGAATAATCATTACTGGTCATTTTCAATCTGATTGACTTTTGTACCGATAACTGACAATTGTCCGACGTATCAAAGCCTGGAAAGTCAATCCCAGAACCTCCTGTTTTTTGCAAATTCAATCTCAGCGTTCAGTATGGCCTTTATAAAGTCTTCCTTATTTATATACGTAACAGAAAGAAGTCTCCCAGCTGTTTCAGGTCCTATTCCCCTAGCAGCCATGGCAATCACAGCCTCCATACCTCGTTCCTTCACCAGATGTGCGTTCTTAACGAGTCTCTTTCCGAAATCCCTCATGCTTTCATCACCTTTCAGAAATTCCCTCAATTGATCATAGTCAAATTCAGAAAAGGATGCAACGAGATAACTGGAGCATATGGGACACTTTATCTGTTTCACATCCTTCACCTTCACTGTGCGGATATTGTGGCACTTTGTGCAGAAAAGGATTACTTTTTCGTTCATGAGCCTGTTCTCTATTGCTTCAAGAATGGCCTTTGTTGGAACTATGGGCGCAACGGTTTCAGAATAATGCTGAACAAAGAATGCCGATGATTTGGATATGGTTCTTGATCCTGTCATACGGATTCTGTTATGCTTCAAGGAATTCAAAAAATTACCAAGAGTGTCAAGGTCCATGTAATCATCCATGAGTTTCCTGACTGCATCTTTATACAAGATGGTATCGCTGTAGGAATCGACGATCTTCTCGAATCTTACCCTGCCTACCTCGGATGTGTCCGTGATGATTCCGAACTTCTTGGCTTCGTACAGAAAAACGCCATTGAAGAATCTTGACCTTCTTGCAGAACCAAGAATATAGCCGTTGAGATTCTCCGTATTAACCTCCTTCATTATGTTGAAAATCTCATCAGGTGAAAAATTTCTTGCAGTCTTCATGTTAACATGATAGGGAGAATAATCCATCTCAACACTTTCACCGGTTATGGATGTAAGTATACCTGACAGGATTTGCGCCAGAGCAAAGTTTCCTCGAGTGCCCAAAAGAGCCTGGATCACGATCTCCCCACCTCTCGTCTCTATGATTATACAGTCAATAGAAGCAAGGGAATTTCCCCACCATTCTTTCAGTATCTGCTCCGAATGAGCATCTTGAATTCCCTGAGAATTTCCGGTTAGCCTGTTTGCTGAAACTCTCATGCAGACCTCTGGCAGAACAGGAATGTCCTCACCAGTCCATTTTGGTGTAATAGCAGTTGTGGAAAAGGGCTCCACAAGTATTCTATCCTCGTCTATTCTTGTTGTTCTCCATGTGTTGCCCTTCATTACGAAATAAGATCCAGGTTCGATCTCCGAAACAACGTATTTCTCATCAAGTGTTCCTATGAATTTCTTATTGACGGTATCTATTACACGATAGGTTTTCTCACTCGGTATCATGGAGATGTTTCCTATGTAATATTTCAGAATACCTGCCCTTTTTCCAATCATGTCTCCGTCAATCCATATTTTCCCTGTCCTGGATAAGAGATCTATGACAGAAAGAAAATCGCCCTCCGTCAGATCCCTGAATGGGTATGCCTTGCGGATTGTTCCATATATCTCACTATACGGTTGCCTTCTTGAGAAGGAAAGCATGAGCATGATCTGGTTTGCAACCGTTGCTAATGATAATTTCCTTATGGGTATTTTTTCAGCAAGGGATTCCGATGCCATCTGTGATATGGCAAGTGCCTCCTCAAGTTCTATGACATCATTACATAAAATGACGCCCTGTGAAGATTTCTCAATCCAGTGGCCTGATCTCCCAATCCTCTGGATCATCTTGTTTACCTGCCGTGGTGAATTGAACTGGACAACAAGGTCTGCTGTACCGATGTCTATTCCCAGTTCTAGGGATGAAGTGCAGATTAATGCCTTAACCTCATTCCTCTTGAAGGCAACCTCTGCCGTTTCCCTCGTCTCCTTTGATAGAGACCCGTGATGAACGAGAACGGGTATGTCACCCTTCCACATCCTTAAACGGAATGCTATGTCCTCAGCTGAACTCCTGGTGTTCACGAAAACGATGGTTCCGGTGTGATTTTCAATCAGCTCCCACATTTTCATGATGTTTCCAGCGTATTGCGGATCACTGCCCATTACATTATAAACTGCTTCAGGAGCTGGTTCTGCCATCATTGGTCTTATATCAATCTTTTTCCTGAGAGAGGTTGAAACGATCTCTACCTCTTCGTTTGGACATATGAAGCTTGCAAGTTCCTCTGGATTACCAACTGTTGCGGATAGACCTATGGTCTGCAATCTTCCACACAGTTCCCGTAACCTTTCAAGTGCAACGGTAAATTGTGCTCCTCTCTCATTCTGTGCCAGCTCGTGAACTTCATCGATTATGAGAAATCTTGCGTTGGAAAGTATCTTCCGTAGTCTTGATCCATTTAGCATTATCTGCAGGGATTCGGGAGTTGTTATGAGAAGGTCAGGTGGTTTCAGAACCATGTTTCTTCTTTCACTTTGTGATATGTCACTATGCCTTATCTGCACGGAAAGACCAATATCCTCACCGTATTCCATGAGTCTTGAAAGCATATCCCTGTTCAGAGCTCTTAGAGGTGTTACATATATGGCAGAGATTTTCTCATAATGTGATTTCAGCATGTGCGTGAAAACAGGGAAAATCGCTGCCTCAGTTTTTCCTGAACCTGTAGGGGAAAGCAGCAACACGTTTTTACCCTCCATAACACGCGGTATAACCTTGAGCTGCGGTTCAGTAAATGTTTCTATCCCTTTCTTCCTTATAACCTCTGATAACTTAGGATGCAGAAGTTTCTCAAATTTTTCCATGAACCTTCAGAAATCTGATCTTACGATTTATAGTATATCATTCAACAGGATCTGCAGTAAACAAATATTAAGAACAAAAAAATTAATTATTTTCCTATGACGATCATTCAGGAGTCGTCGTCATCATCGTCATAGTCATCATCATCGTCGTCGTATTCTCCCAATCTCGGCAGTGATACCATAACAACACCTCAGTGCGACAGATCAGACCGCTATATAATTTTTAATCTTTTTTTCAGGAAGGTTATTTCAATGTTGAACTAATTTTAATACCTCAATGTAATGCACAATAAATGAAGGCTATACCTATAATAGCCATGTCCAGAGGATTAAGAAGCTTCTACCTAGGATACACCTCATTTCTTGTTCCCCTATTTCTTTACCATAATCACTTTTCATATATTGATGTTGGAATTTATTCCCTAGCGGCAACGGTTTTCAGTTCGATATACGTCCTAGTATCGGGATTCCTTGGAGATCTATACAGTAAGAAATTCTCCCTCATTCTTATGTCAGGTCTCCCAGCGGTGGCATTCATAATTTTCCTGACATCATCAAACTTCTATATCCTATTCGCCACTTCCATATTCGGTCTCTCATTTAGTGCTGTTGGGGGAGGAGCGGGAGGTGGCCCTGTGGCACCGGTCATGAACGCTCTTGTCGCTGATAACGTTACCATTAATCGCACAGGAATATATTCAAAGCTAACAATTATATCTATCTTAGGTGCCGTTCTCGGAGGAGGGACCTCAACTTTCCTTGAGAATGTCACCAAACTGTATTTTACATATCTCTTTTTAATAGCCGTCATTTTAACAGCAGTATCAATAATCTTCATGTTTTACATAAAGGAGGAGAGGAGGAAACCTGAAAAAGAGGAGAAAAAGGAGATTCTTCCCATGAAATCGGGTCGTGACATTCTCATGGTGAGCTTTGCTGGCCTTATGGGAAGCCTTGGTCTTGGCGTAGTCACTCCCCTGATGTCTCTATATTTTAAGGCAAGGGGTATTCAGGTTTCGGAAATATCAGATATATTTACAATATCTTATATAGTTTCTGGAATTGGTATTATCTTTTCCCCGTTCTTTGAGAGAATCCTTGGAAGCGTCAATGCCATCACGGTATTCAGGACGCTTGGATCTGCCCTTTTCGTGGTTATCCCCTTTGTTTCACCATTCCTTGCTGGAGCTCTCTATATTGCCAGGACAGGTATATATCAGATGGCCCTTCCCATTAGGCAGAGCTTTCAGATGACCATTTTTGACTCTTCAGAGAGAGCCAGGGGAGGGAGTCTAGCAGGGATTTCAAGAAGATTACCCTACGGAATATCCACAACCATTGGCGGTTACCTCATGAGTATAGGGGCATATGTAGTCATGTTTTCCTTTGCCGGAATAGTTTCGCTTTTCGATCCCATCCTTTACTACTTATTCTTTTCAAAGAGAGAAAAATCATTAAAATCTAAAGATGAGACATTATAATATTATTATTACTCTATAAGCCACGTTTCATCATCATATCTTATTTTCCCTGTTCCAGACAGAACCCCAAGATATCTCTTCAGTGACTCTTCATTTATTTCAAGAGAAAACCTCTCCTGAAGCTCAGATAAGAATTCCGGTGATGTTCCTGTTCTAAGTGGTGTTTTCATGATTAGATTATATATGTCCTCTGTGATATTCCATGGAAAAACAAACCATGCCCAGTTATCCTTGCTGATGGGTTCTGCAAAAAAATCTGGCGTATATTTGGAATGATCTATGTGAAGCATGGTGGCAGTTTTGATCTCCACTGGGTTCATGGACTGCAGATGTTTGAGGGCAAGAAGCATACTTTCGCCGGTATCAGTTATATCGTCAACCACAAGTATTCTTTTGCCATTAATATTCAAAATGCCCGAATCCTGTAATTTTGCTTTCCCATCAAGACTAGCAGTAATTCCCCAGTGCTCTGTCTTAACAGCATAGAGGTCCTTCACAAGAAGAAGATCAGAGAGGATCCTCCCAGGAATAAGACCTCCACGTGAAAGAGCTACAATTGCATCTGGTTTGTAATTAGACGATACCTTTTCGAATATCCTTTTGCACCATTTTTCTATTTCTTCCCATGTAACAAGAGTGGCTTTAAACTCCATTCTACGGAATTGACGCAGGAAATAATAATGTATCTCTTTGTTTTTCCGAAACTTTCATAGATGGGAAAACTATCCCATCACTCTTCCAAATACGATACTTATTTTATATCTTGACTTATCCTCACAGCAATATGACATTTCGTGGACTTCTGGATGGAAAAAACATTCTCATAACGGGTGGTGGCAGTGGCATTGGTAGAGCTATGGCGCAGCATTTCAGTGATATGGGTGCATCAATTGCTGTTCTTGGGAGACGGGAAATTAAACTAAAAGAAACAGCTGATCTTATCAAAAACAAGGGAGGAACAGCCTATTTTCACACCTGCGATGTCAGAAACACGGATCAGATCAATGAAGCTATTGATTATTTTCTTGATAATATGAAAAATATAGATATCCTTGTGAACAATGCTGCTGGAAATTTCGTATCACCAACAGAAAAATTGTCTCCCCATGCGTTTGATTCCGTTGTGGGCATTGTTCTCCATGGTACCTTCTACGTGACACTGAATATGGGAAAGAGATGGATCAGCAATTCAAGGAAAGGAGTTGTTCTTGACATAGTCACAACGTACGCCTGGACTGGTTCTGCATTTGTTGTTCCATCGGCAGCCGCCAAAGCTGGTGTTCTTGCAATGGTGAGATCTCTTGCCGTTGAATGGGCCAGATATGGCATAAGGCATGTGGCCATAGCTCCAGGCCCTTTCCCAACAGAAGCAACAAAGAGGAACTTGTTTCCTATTCAGGACATGGAAAATAAGATCATTGATAGAATTCCGCTTGGAAGAACCGGAAGAATGGAGGAAATTTCAAACCTTGCTGCATTTCTTGTTTCCGATTATGCTGATTACATAAATGGTGAGGTAGTTACCATAGATGGCGGAGAATGGTTGAAAGGTGCTGGGCAGTTCAACGATTTCCTTTCTTTAGATAAGGATCAGTGGGACCTGATCAGAGAAATGTCAATGAAGAAATGATGATCGGTCATGTAGAATTAACAATTTGTTCAGTTGTTGAGCTAATATTTTAATACAATCATTTGAATTTGGCATTTGGTTTAAGAAATATTAAGAATTTTTGTCTTTTTTTTAAATATTACCATGGTCATTTTGTAATACAATTAACTACATTTTATTTTAATATATGAAAAAATTCATCTTTTCGTGTTTAAAAAATTGGTTATAATCGCCGGGACAGCTTTACTAATAGTGTCATTTCTTGGTCTATTCGGGCAAGGTGAAATTCAGGGTGCGAATATAAATTATACTCCTTACATTGGTCCAAATGTTACACCTTTTACCGGAAACGTTGTTATATACCCCAATGGTACATTTACTCCAGGAGCGCCTTTGAGCAAGAGTGGAGATAAATACACTCTCACATCTGAAATAGTTGGTTCATTAACTGATATGTTCAACGGAGCAATAATAAACGGTAATGGTTATATGATAAACGGCACAGGGAAGGTTGCGTTCTATCTCGATAATGCTGGCAACGTAAGAATTTCTAACTTGAGCGTAATGGATGCATGCAAGGGGTTCGATTTGTATTACGTATACAATGTCTCCATGGAAAATCTTGGATTCCAAGGAAAGATAAAATGCGGAATCTACATAGACTACGCGAATAATGTTGAGATAGAAAATAGTTTGGTGAATGGAACATCGTCGTTTGGCATTCTGTCCCAGTACGCCCACAATCTGGAAATCAATAATGATATCTTATCAAACAATTATGAGGGGATGTATCTTGTGGGAAGTAATGATGCAGTTGTAAAAAACAGCGTGTTTAATGACTCTCGTTATTATGGCTTTTTGGACCTCAATTCAAATAATTTATTCGTTAACAATGTCACGTTTCTCCATAATTATGAGTCACTGTTTGTCTGTTATTCCAGTCACGCTGATATTGAAGATATTAAAGTTTCCAATGGGACCTATCCTGTGTACTTTTCTTCTGATTCTAATTTTAGCCTTTCCAATTCCAGCATAACAGTTAACCAGGATTATACGTATATAGACCAATCCCAAAATGGAAAAATAGCAAACTCTTATTTTTCAAAATCAGAGGATTGCATCATTCATTTATACAAATCGACAGGCATAGATCTTATTAATGACTCAATGAATCAGACAACTGATTGCAGTGACATTTCATTATCAGAATCCTCTGTAATTGCATACAACAGCACTTTCAAATCCGTAGATTATGCCGTTTATGCGGATGGTGGTTCATTTTCTGCTTATTCTTCCTACTTTAATTCATCCAGGGATGTATTTTTTATCAGGGATGGAGCATCAATTCATTTGACAGGAGACATAATTGAAGAATCAAACACAACTTACATGCCATTCACCACTAATGGTTTCTTCGGTTCCATCACTGTAAACAATAGTAAAATAGAAGCTCCCAAAGGTGGAGATTCCTACGCTTTCTACATGTATGAGTCTAAGTACAGCCAGAAGTCAGGCCAGATATCACTTAATAATGATGTTTTCAACAACTTTGCCTATGATGTTTACATTTATGATTTCCCCCTGGATAGCCTGGCTATTAATGGAACTAGCTTTTACAATTCAAATATTCCTATTTACTCCCTTTGCGGAGCGCTAAAGGTTACTGTCACAAATAACAGGTTATATAACAATTCACAATGCATGGTCTACATAGAAAATGCTGCTTCCTTTAACATCTCAGATAACAGGGTCCTGGGATCTCTTAGATGTGACGCATTTACGGTTTACGACACATTTTCCTATTCAGAAGTAGAAAACAATTTTGTAAATAATAGTGAATTATATGCCATGTATTTCTATTGCACAAATGACATCTATGTTAGCGGGAATACTATCAATAGCTCAGATGTTGGTATTTACTTTGAATATTCCCATGGATCATATATATCTGATAATTCAATTGAGAACAGCAAATATGGCATATACCTCTGCTGTTACTCTCACGGTGCAATATACAATGACATTATAGATGCGTCCCATTACGGTATTTATCTATATGAGTCATATGTTAATCAGATCTACGGGAATATATTGAACCACGACAATGACTCTCTTTATACATGTTACCCATATAATGACACATTCTTTGCAAATACCATTGAGAACACTTCAGTTGCTTTATACCTCTATGATGATTTCTCCACTTATGACAATTGCTTTGTCACAATATACCACAATAACTTCATCAATTTCAGTAGTGTTGAGATAGCTTCCGGGTCGTTTGCTTTTTGGGACATTTCTCCTCCCATTGGCGGAAACTACTGGAGCAATTACACCGGGACCGGTGTAAATGGCATTGGTTCTACGCCTGAAATTGTGAACGGGTCAAACATTGATTATTATCCACTGACCCACAGGTGGATATTTTCCACAGTTACGTTTATTGAAAAAGGATTGCCAAATGGCTCAGAATGGGGTATCACTGCGGACTACAAAAACATGGTTGGCACAGGAAACATTGTCTACCAGGAAACAAACGGTCAGTTTATGAATGTAACATTCACCCCTGATCATGTAGCAGGATATGTTCCTGTAAAAACCAATTTCACACTTGATCTAAGAGACAACAATATGGTTGTATACGTATTTTACAAACCTTACAATTATACTGTTTCTTTCACAGAAACTGGTCTAACATCTGGAACAACATGGTCTATTGATCTGAATGGCGATATACTTTCATCATCGTCTGATACCATAACATTCAGCGTTCCTAACGGTACATACAATTATAGCATAGCTGAGGTGAGAGGTTACAATATGACTGTATCATCTGGCCATGTGACAGTGAAGTCATCTTCCCCATCAGTAGCAGTGACATTCAGCGAAACAAGATATGCTTTAACGTTCACTGAAAAAGGTCTACCTGCTGGGATGATATGGTATGTGTCCATAAATGGACAGAACCTGTCTTCATCCAGTAATTCACTGACATTTTATGAGGTTAACGGCAATTACTCATACGCAGTCTATGCACCTTCAGGATATACTGTGGCGAATTCCACAGGTCAACATACAATAAGCTATTCCTCTGCAAATGTAAGCCTTACATTTACATCATCACAGGTGAAACCTAAAATTTCAAACTCAAATCTTTACATCGGCCTTGGCGGTGGAGCAGTTGTAGGTCTGGTTGTCGGTTCACTGGCAACAATGGCACTTATTCGCAGAAGAAGCCCGGGAAAAGGGAAGAGTTGAATACTTTTCCCGTACAATCTTATTTTTTTACAACGCAAAAATTTCGCTATTGATTTGCAAAGATTAATCATTCTGATATTCCTATGTTGGACATGGATGAAATAACTGTCTGCCCGCAATGCGCTTCAATACATGTATCCTGGGTTGCCGGAGGCATTGCAGGAGCCATTTACAATGCGATGAATGCGGTTATGTGGGAAGTTTCGTTCTTCAGGTTAAACCAAAGGACCTGGAGAAATTCCAAGCGGAACTTCGAAAGGAAAAGGACTGAGATTTTTAGATATTAGGTGCGCTAAAAATACTTCGGATTCCACCCTTTCATAAACGTTTGAATAGAATGTTTTTCCGGAAAAGAAGTGTGAAACTAGGGTGAACGCTCTGTCACATTTTAGGAAAAAAACAGCGATTCACCTCACGTATTTCTAAAATCAACCGTGAGAGGAGAAACCATGTGTGCAAGAAGTTACCGTGGTGACATGGTTTCCTTAAAAGCAAATTGTAGTGATGTAATACCATTACCGTCACAAATGATCCTGACGAAACCATTTCTGTTAGTATGTTTTTTAATTCTCACTGATGATACCATGACTGATAATGATGATTGTTTCTATTGACGGTGGAGCCACGAAAACTTGTTCGGCTGTTTACGATGACACCAAAAATAACGTAATATCAGTTGGAGTGTCAGGCCCTTCTAATTTTGTTTCAGTGAGCGAAGAAACTGCCTACAGAAACATTAGACTCGCATTTGATCGTTCTATGCAAAAGGTTTCCTTGAGGAAAGACGATATAGATTCGGTTATTCTGGGGATCGCTGGAGTTGGTGACTCCAGGGAGGATTCGGAAAGAGGTTACAATATTGTAAAGAGGGTCCTCGGGAGCACGGAATTTGAATTGTTCAACGACGGCTACTTTGCTTACAGAGCGGCAAACTTGTTTTCAGACGGTGCCGTATTCGCATCAGGCACTGGGAGTGTTGGTTTTTTTCAGAAGGAGAATGAAATTCACAGGACAGGTGGATGGGGTTGGTTTGCAGGTGATGAGGGATCGGCTTCATGGATCTCAAAAATGGCCATAAATTCGGCTCAGAGGCAGCATGATGGCATCATAGCCGGCAGATCCTTCATAGAAGCAGTTGAAAAATATTTTGGTGAGGAACTGAGGGAATGCGTCGGGAAACTTGAAAGAAATCATGAGAAAAGAAGGGTTGCACTTCTTTGTCCTGCTGTTGCAGACCTTGCGAAGAAAGGTGATCAGACTGCCGTTGGAATATTTGATGAAGCCGCTGATTACGTAGCAAGAGCACTAAAGGCAATGCTCGTCAATTTTCAGGGTGAAGCTTTGAAGTCAGTTATCGGTGGTCTCGTCCTTTCGGGGGATTTTTTCAGAGATCTCATAACAAGAAAAATGAAAAGTAAAATCGGGTTCTATTACGGCTATCAGGTGTGTGTTGGTGGCATTGTCATTGAGAGCCTAAAAAAAGGATACAATATGAACACAGAAATCAGGGACAGATGCATGAACACTGTGGATTCAATGATCAGATCAATGCCGGAGGAGGAAAGAATCCAATCGCTAGGTTACTGATTTTTTGTTCATTTTAAGTGCATTTACGATTTTTCGGGAAGAAATTACTGACCAAATCATATCCGCTTAGCTGAATTAGCCATTTCAGTGAGCAGTGACGTATACTTCATCAATTTAGCAGTGTTACCAGACGTTCGAATGGCACCATTGAAAATGCATGGAATTATGTCTGCGTCTCCAGAGAATATCATTTCCCAAACGGTTGCTTCACCCTCCAGAATATATCCATCATTCCTGATACCGTTCCTCGGTGAATAGATAATGCTGAAGCACTTTCCATGAATAAGTTTTAGTATTATCTCGATTCTTTTCCCCTTCTTCAGAATAGAGGAATTATCGTCACCAATAATTCTCAGTGCAAGATCATCATCCCAGTCTGAGGATGCTTTCTGAAAATCGCTGTTATCGTTCATGCTGTTTTTCAGTTCTTCAAACCATTCCAGGGAAAACATGCTGCTCATGAGAATCGTCAAATCTTCGCTGATATAAAAAGGATGATGTTATGTGAAGCAACCCATTAGCATGATTGATGCTTTAGATATGAAACCTGCAGACCTATCTGTGAAGGAAAAACAATCACAATGGAAAGTCTATCACATGATCATAATGTTTCGTATTTTTCGGGGAAAGCTTCTTACCTTTAACATAAAATGCCACTGAAAATAAGAGGGGTAACAAAATATTTACGGAAAGTTCTGTAAATTTCAAAACATGCAACATGGAGATTACTTCCTTCTTTCTTGTAAACAAAATAAAGGAGTTACACTATGAATGGTGTAATGACCATACTACCATAAGTCATTTATCACCTTAATTCTTCAAGGTCTTTCTGCATTTATGTGTGATATTCTATCCCCCATCATGAAGAATTTTCCCTGATGATATATGAGAGGCTTTTTCGTATTATCGTAGTAACCATCCAGTACCCTTCCAATAAAAATTGCATGATCACCGGCCTGAATCTCGTTTTCAACAGAACACTCAAAATTTGAAATTGCACCATCCACAAGAGGAGCTCTTATACTATGCCCATAAAACAGCGGAAATTTTGCAATTGAAAATTTATCTGTGTCTTTCAAGGAATAATTTCCAGCTATGTGGGCTAATCCAGCCTGCTCTTGTGAACAATAACTGACGCCGAATTCCCCAGATCCTCTGATCATTTCGTAGGTTTCACGCTCATAGCTGACAAAAACAGCTATGAGAAACGGGTCAATGGATGCTCTGATCGACCACTCCGCAGACATTACATTTTCTTTGCCCTTGTAAAATGAAGTGACAAGTGCCACCGTCGTTGTTGTGAACCTCTGAGATTTCTCAATATCTCTTACTCTCACAGTCCTGCATCACCATGACATCATATATATCTGACTGCAAATTTGGATTGCAAATAAATAAAAATTCTAACATTATGAGCACAGTTATGCAAAGTACCTCATTTTAGGATCATCGCATGGAATTTTTATCTTTGAAGCTCGCCAGATAATTTAGTTTAAGAATAACATTGATCCTGAAGATATAATCATGAGACCCCCATGTTTATTTTTCTGATTTTCTCCTTGTCTGGAATCTCAGGTAGGGTGGATTCATTGAGTAATTTTTTGAATTCAGAGAATGACTGGCATTTCAACAGGGGATTTGATCTCTTCTCATATCCTATGGTGGATGATGTCTTTGGGCTCATGGATGAACCACAAAACGATCCTGCATAATGTGCTGGCAGAACTTCTGTGAAATCAGGCAGTTTCATGAGCTTTTCTGTTATGCTCTCATAGATCTGCAGGGATGCATCTTTTCCGGAAAAATCACACCTTCCTACGTCACCAACAAAAAGTGTATCACCAGTAAGAACCGATGAGGGTTCTGTTGCATTCCTTCTGTTGTCATAATACAGGATGGAAATGCTCTCCTGGGTGTGGCCTGGAGTATGAATGAATTCCAGTGTAAAGTTACCAAGCGTGATTTTCTTGCGATCCTTTATGGGAAGAAAATTGAAATACACGTTAGATTCCTCATGCATAAGAATATCTGATCCTGACAGATCACTTAGCTTTCTCGCTCCAGATATGTGATCGGCATGTATGTGGGTTTCAATGACAGCCTTCAGGTCAAGCCGCATTCTTTTCAGTATTTCTGTATATTGATCAGTGTCTGAGGCGGGATCGATTAATACGGCAACACCATATGAAGGACATGCGATTATATACGAAAGGCAGCATCTATCTTCACTGATAATCTGTCTTATGAGAGGCACAGTTCTGTAACAGAAAGAGCATTATAATATCCTTTAGGTCAGTAATATTATCAAAAGATATTTATTCGCAAATTGTAAGAGAGATTTATTAGGGTAAAAATCTGATTGTGATCACTGTGTTATTACATTGAGATTTTCAGTCTTTTCTGATTGTGCCGGTGATTCTTTTTTTCTTCCACCGTTATTGATTACTTCCTTTGAAAATACAACCACAACGGCAGAAACAGCGAAAAGTGCGACGGCTATTATGAACGCCAGGGTAAACGCATAGTGAGTTGGAAGTGAAAGGGAATATGGATTTCCCGAAACTGCTGCAACGGAATAGGTTGATAATATTGCACCGGCAACAGGTGCTCCTATGCTGCTCCCAAGGTTACGGAAGGTACCGTTCATGGATGTGGCAAGTCCCATATCTTTAGGATCCACAGATAGCACAAGTATGTTGATTATTGAGGCATTCATAATGGATATTCCGGAGCCTATGATGAAACCATAAAGTAACGTAAGGGTAAAAGATGGATTTGTAGCTTCTAATAGGAATCCAACTGCTGCAACTATTGGTCCCAGTACGGCCATGTGCTTCACCCCATGTCTTGTAATAACTGCCCCTGTCACAGGACCAAAGATAAGCGTTCCAATGGCAAACGGTACCAGCGATAGACCTGTATCAAGTATACTTATTCCAAAACCGTAGGGGGATGTGGATTCGAATCTATATGTTAAAGCCTGCATTGCAAGGAACATGCCCATACCGGAGATTGCAAGAGCAACGTTTGGTATCCAGACATTCCTCTTTGAAAGTAACCTTTGATCCAGGATTGCCTCCCCTCCAACGAAAGAATAGTGCCTTTCGTAAATGAATGTTGGAATGAAAAGCAGAACTCCAGAGAAAATTAAGCCGAGAACAGTTATGGAAGACCATCCTATGACAGGCCCATCTGAAATGCCAAATACTATGAGACCAAGAGCGATTGCGAAGACACTTGCACCAATGTAATCAACCCTCGTTCCCGGTCTTCTGTACTGTGATTCCCTGATATAAATGGCGGAAATTATCACAAGTGCAAAAACAAATGGGACTGCTGTGTGATATGTGTATCTCCATCCCAGATCGTTGGAAACAAGAGATCCGAGAGGGAGACTGATGGCAAATCCGGCACCAAACATTGCGCTCAACAGAGCCTGGGCCTTTGGGACAAGCCTTCTGGGAAACTCCTCCCTCACAAGACTCATGCCCAGAGGCATAACTGTCAGGCCGATTCCCTGAATCCCCCTTGATGCGAGCATGTATCCGAAGTTAGGAGAGAATCCTGTAGACAACACCGCAAACGCATAAACAAGAAGCACAATGACCAGCATTCTCTTCTTTCCGTATATGTCTCCGAGCTTCCCCACTATGGGGCTTAGTGCAACCCCTGTCACCAGGTATACAGACAACACAAGGCTGACCTGTGAAATACTTACACCGAAATCCTTTGCTATTGATGGGAGTGAGGGAGTGAGCATACCCTCAATGTACATGACAACGAGAATCAGCATCGCAAGAATCATCATTATAAGAGATGTGTATTTTTTGTCATATTCTTCATTTGATTGAGTTTCCAAGTTCATTCCTCCTCGGTTAGTTCCATTTCCATTCTTTCAAGATTTTCCTTCATGATGACCATGGCTTTTTCTAGGATTTCAAGCTCTCTTTCACCGAGATTCTCTATGAGTGCCTTTATTAGGTCATCATAAAGATCTGATATCTTTCTCAAAAGTTCCTTTCCTTTTGGTTCTATTGCAAGATAATAGCTCCTTCTGTCCTTCTCGTTCTTTATCCTTCTAACTAGATTGCCCCTTTCAAGGTTATCGCTTATACTGGTTATGGTCGACTTAGAGACCTGAATTATATGCGATAGCCTTACAAGTGATTCGGAACCCTGTGATTCAAGATGGTGAAGAATGAAGAATGCTGGTCTTGATATGTTCAGACTTCTAAGATAAAAGCTCTGGATGGCCATCATTTTTCCTACAATGGATTTCCAGCCGTCTCTTATGTTTTTGATATCATTTGTTTCGATTTTTGGACCATTCATATAAGTCAGAGTGATATTACAATTAATTATTTAATAGTTAGTGCAATCTAACTATATTTATTGTCACAACTTTATCAATTAATTACGGAAGCCGGTTTATACTGGTCTTTCATATATATTCCCTCACGGCATTTCCAGATCTTTACTGTAATACTCGTGGTTATTTTCAGTTCTTTAGTGCCGTAGTAATATTATGGAGTGATGTTACTAGTTCTCTTTCCTGTTCAGGCTCAAGAGGGAGCAAAGGTGGTCTGGGCTGCCCCACATCCAAGCCATGAAAATGTCTTATGGCGGTATAGTTTGCAGACCACTGGCCATACTTTTTTACCTCTGCAAGGCAGGAGGATATGATTTTCTGTAAATTTTCTGCTTCTATTTTCTCATAGTTACGGATGATTCTCACGAAGATATCTGTGAGGTAATTGGAAGAACTGCCTATTATACCGTCCAATCCGGATCTCAAAGCTGGTATGATCAGATCATCTGGTCCCGACAATACAAGAAAATCATCACCCATCTCCCATTTGAAGTTGATCATATGTGAAATATCCGGTAAGGTTTCTTTTATTCCGATAATTCTTCCCCCCTTGGCGTTAACTTCCTTCACGATTTTTGTGGATATTGGATTATTTGTCGTCTTTGGAAAGTTATAAACGATCGTGTCATAAATTCTGGACACATCAAGAAAATATCTTATTAACCATGATTCAGGAACGTCGAAGTAATAATAGGGCGGAAGCAGGGCAATCGCCCTGAAATTCAGTGACTTTGCCTTCTTTGCCAATTCAACAACTTCTGATGTGTTAAGGCTTCCGATCTGCATTATGACCTTGCTTGAAATATCTGAAAAGACCTCCATGATCTTCATCTTCTCTTCATGGGATAGTGTGGGTCCAAGGCCTGTGGTGCCACAGAGAAACAGCAGATCGATGCCCTTTGACAGGATCAACTCGCCGAAAAAATGCATTTTCTCATAATCTACCTTGTTGTTATGGAATGGTGTTATCATCGGGCATATTTTCATCTTATCCATAAGGCATTATCTATTCTGGGGAATCAGTAATGTAAATAAACTATTTTCCATATGTATTTTTGAAATGTCGCAAGTAAATTTTTAAGAAAACAGCGAGTGGAATTTCCTAGCAATAATTCCACCAAGTGGAAATGCATTTGAAGAAGGCGCAGCTCAAGTGGCAATGCAAGAAACGTAAAATAAATAAATATCATGCTCATGCATTTTAATGGACAAAGCAGAAGACTTTGACGCAGAGATATTCAGATCGATGGAGTTCATATCCAATCCATATCCTATATATAGGGAACTGAGAAACATCAATCCTCTGATTTATCTCCGGAATGAAAGGTATTACTGGATTCTCTCATACAAGGACTGTTCTTCTGTTCTCTCTGATCTCGACTACGGAAAAAAGTTTAAAAGAACCTACGAGGAAATGACAAATTCAAACGTTGATGATCTGCAACATTATGATCCGAGAAACCCAAGGAGAAACATGCTTTTCCTTGATCCTCCTGATCACACACGGCTCAGGAATCTAGTTGCCAAGGCATTCGTTCCAAAGAACATAGAAAAGATGAGACCATTCATAAGATCACTGGCTGAGGATCTAATCAAAAGAGTGCGGGAAGGGAGAGATTTTGATATAATGTCCGGATTTGCCGGACCAATTCCAGCTTACACTATCGCAAAGATACTGGGTGTTCCAAATAGGGATATGGAAAAATTCAAAAAATGGTCCGATTCCGCAGCACTGTCACTTGACAGCACAAGAACAAGGGAAGAATATGAAGAGGCAAGAGTTGCTGATGAAAATCTATCATTATACATATCAAGCCTGATAGATGAGAAAAAGAAGTCGCACGAAGATGATTTACTCTCTGATCTCATTGCTGCTGAGGATTCCGGCGAGAAACTGACTCACAGGGAACTCATAGCCACTTCAACACTTCTTCTCGTTGCAGGTCATGAAACCACTACAAATCTCATAGGAAATGGCTTTCTTGCCCTTCTGAGAAACAGAGATCAGATGGATATGCTAAGGGAAGACAGATCACTCCTTAAGAACGCAGTTGAGGAGTTCCTGAGGTATGATCCACCGGTGCAGCAGACTGCCAGAGCTGTCTATAAGGCTACCGTAATTTCCGGTATGGAAATAAAGGAGGGTACAAGAATTTCTGCAGTGATAGGTTCAGCAAACCGTGATCCGGAAGCTTTTGAAAATCCCGATACCCTGGACATTACAAGAAAGGATAACAAACATCTTTCTTTCAGCAAAGGTATACACTTCTGCATAGGGTCGCAGCTTGCAAGACTGGAAGCTGAGGTTGCTTTTGACATACTTATGGATAATCTTTCAGATGCGAGGTTAAGCGCAGAACCTGAATGGAGAAATAATGCCAACATGCATGGCATGAAAACATTTCTTGTAAAAAAGAACTAAACAAAATCATTCGTTAATAATGGAGAATATCCTGAAACTATTGTTTCCCGGGGTAGTAATTGGGTCTTAATGAAAAAATTATGCGTGTGAACCAGGGAATATTCTATTAAAATGATGTTTCACCAGAGTGAAAGGACTTCTTACATGATTTTTCAAAAGGAAAGTCTTCAAACAAATTTTATCAATATTTTTAAAGTTCCGTTCAGTAGACTTGATTCAACTTATTACGCCCCTTCCACTCATTTTTCCTGTATACTTGTAATTAGTAATTTTGTTCAAGCATGATTATTGCAAATAAAAAATAGGATAATTTCCTGAATGAGCAAAATATTTTCACCATTATATCACACTTGCTAGCAATACTCATGATGTGCCATAATTCTGCGTCCGCAAATTAATAATTGCTAAAAAATAATCGAATTTCCAATATAAATGTTTATATCCTATAATCAATTCCTAACGACCATGCTGAGTTCAGAATCAGCAAAGGAGCCACTTGCGTTACAGATATGTAATGATAACACCGAGAAATTGCAGGTGACTCAGCAATATATATCTAAAACAAAAAGATTTTCCATAATTATTCCTGCTTATAACGAGGAAAATAGAATAAGACCTGTCCTTAATGAAGTTGTTCACCATTTGAAAAATAATGAGCTTAACTGGGACATCATACTGACAATAGATGGTAATGACCGAACAGAAGAAGTTGCAAGGGAGTTTTTATCGAAGTACGGAAACATAAAGATTTTGAAATCGCCTGGAAGATCTGGTAAGGGTGGATCTGTAAAGAGGGGTTTAGGATTGGTTGATTCCGATTACGTTATTCTAATGGATGCAGATAACAGCATTCCATTTTCCACGATGATAGAAAATCTGAAGTTCGTCGATGATTTCGACTGCGTTATTTTTTCAAGATATAATTCATCAATGAACGAGATTCCATTTATTAGAAGGGTCATTAGCAGAGGTTTCAACAGACTTCTTAGATTTTCCTTAAGAATTAACATCAGGGATACACAAACTGGATATAAAATAATTAAAACTGAACCTTTAAAACAGGCCATGGATAAGGTCAGTGTAACCAATACTTTCTTTGATGTTGCAATGCTTTACCACCTATTACGGAAGAAAATAAAGATCAAAGAGATTGAGGTAAACTACAAGCACAAGGAGGGTAGCAAGTTTCACCCTGTTGGAGAGGTAATAGGTCAAGGTGTAT
>JAMCUH010000038.1 GCA_023379435.1 Thermoplasmatota archaeon
ATGCTCCGACCGGGATTTGGACCCGGGTCGCCGGCTTGAAAGGCCGGTATGCTTGGCCGGGCTACACCATCGGAGCAACACACCCTGAGTCTATGGGATTATATTTATCTTTATTTTTGGGCAAAAATCTGTGTCAACTTTCAACTTTGCTGTGTAGGGAATTTTCAAAAAATGTAGGAATGTTATGGATTATGGAAAGACATGTGTTGAGTGAACATCTATTCTATGAATGGCTTTTGAATCTCAAAATAGCAGCTATTCCACCGAAGCCTCTTAGCATCTTTCCTGCTTCTCCGTTATCGCTGAAGACATACAGCTTCGCACCGGTTTCCCTGGCAAGCTGTGTCACCGGGTTTGATACCATTTCGGGTAGTATATCCTCTGTTATCATAACGATTTCAGCAGCTCCAGTTTCAAGTGATTTTTTTACCTCTTCATAACCGTATGTGCACAGCCCACTGCTTCCTAGCTCCTTAAGAAACCTTGACATGAGGGATGATTCTGTGGACACCCTGGACTGCGCGAGGGATTTATCAAACTCGCCACTGTTCATAAATTCATAGACTGCTCCCGGATCAGCTCTTCCTGCCGGAATGCTTTTCATGGTGATTCCTCTAAGGACACTGTCTTCCTTCAGGAATTTTAAAAACCTGTCACGTGTGAATCCCGGTCCAAGGATGAAGATATTTGAAGTATCTTTTATGTTTTTTCTAAGAATTTCTGCAATCTCCTGAAAATATGCCTTTTCTGAAAAGGAAGAATCGTACATCTTTCCGGGTTTACCGGATTCTACCCTTCCAAGGCTCTGAATACCATATCCTCTCAATGCAAGAACCTCTGCTGAATCATCATCCATGGTCACGAAGAGACCGATTATGCCCGCTGTTCTCTTCTGAGCCTCATCAAGGAGGTTCAGCTGAATGTCATTCCACCTCTCTTTTCTAAGCACCAAGTCACTGCCTTCACTTATGATAAAGCTCTGATGTTCTCCTATTAGATTCGGATCTCCCTCAACTATGCTGCCCAGTATCTTCAGTCTGTTTGTAAAAGACTGGAAATCTATGCTTTCCACCGCTATACCCACCGTAACAGGTTTTCTCTCTGTTTCCTTTGATCTTGTCATGTCTTCCTGCTGCTCAACCCTCCTCATGGCTATTGTTTTTACTAAGTCACCCTTCGATATTATATTCTTCAGGAACCAGAGATCGTCCATCATGTCAATATGGATCTGATACGTTTCTCCATCGATTTCCTTTACCCTCATTTCTTTTCTCCTATGATACTCTCCAGGGTTTTTCTTATTCTGGTATAATGTGAACCATTCCAGTATACCTTGTTACAGGAATCGCATATCCAGAAGGATGAAGCATTTTCAAGAACTCCATCTGGGACTTTCCCCTTCACGTCGTCATTTGACACCGGAACCAGGTTTCCATCACAGATGGAGCACACGGTCATTAAAGATGACGGTGAATAACCGCAAATCGTGACAAATTCCTTAACCTGCTCATCCGTGGACGTTGACTTCACAAGAATGCTTTTTTTATATCTTTCAGAAAGTTCCCTGTCCCTTGTTATAAGAATAAGATCATCTTTCTTGCATTTTTCAATAATATCTGAGTCGTTCATTGCAGGATTTGGGTAAAGAACATGGTAACCAAGGAAGCGTATCCATCTGGCCAGCTTTCCCAGCATGTGGTCCACTAGAAAGTCTTTCTTAATCTTCCCTCCACCTCTTTGATATATCATTCGGTATGCCCATGAGGTCCATGATTCTCGATGCTGTAAAGGAAACAATGTCGTCAACACTCTTGGGGTTATTATAGAAACCCGGCATTATTGGAGCAATGATCGCTCCATTCCTGGATAGATGAAGCATGTTTTCAAGTGCTATTGTGCTTAGGGGTGTTTCCCTTGGCACCAGTATAAGCTTTCTTCTCTCTTTCAGAGATACTGCTGCAACCCTTGTTATGAGTGAATCTGAAATGCCTGCCGAAATCTTGGCGAGGGAAGACATGCTGCATGGCACGATTACGCATACGTCAAAAATAAAGCTGCCTGAACTGATTCTCTCGGAGATGTCTGAATCGTCGTAGTGATAAGTGGCTGATGTATAGACATCTTCTGGTTTTAGCCCAGTCTCCTGAAGAAGGACCTTTTTTCCGGAATCGCTTATGACAAGATGCGTTTCATGATCTTTCAGGTATCCAAGAAGCTTTACAGCAATGGGTGCACCCGATCCGCCAGAAACGCCAATAACAACCCTCATCCTGGCAAGATAGATCAATTGGAATATTATTTCTTTCTGTTAAAAACGAAGTATAGGACGAATATTGATGCAACGATTGCAACAAGAATACCATAATCGGTTTCGGTGACACCACCGGGTTTTATTTTTGGCACTGACCACGAAAATCCTGGATATGCTCCAGCATCAAGTGCGCCAATATTGGAATAACCGGAAACCTGTGATGCCATGCCCTTTGTTTTGTTGAAGGCAATGGTTAGATTTTTAACGGAAGCTCCTCCAATTTTCTCCATTTGAATGAGAATCTGCAGGCCATAAGCATTGGGGCCCGTATAGCTGAGATCATACACTATGTAATACTGCGTTGAATTATTTGCCCATGGATATGTGACATAGGTCTTGTTATCATACACGTCCTTGAAAAAAGTCTTCCAGAGTGAGTCTGTTATACCGTATGTTTTATTTCCTATGTAATATGTCATGGTCGGCAAAGTCGTAGGCGTTGGCTGAAGAGCTGGCGTTGCTGCCAGTGTTACTGACGGGACTATGGAAACAAGAGCCAGGCTAAGAATCACTATGGCAGATATCAGCGCTTTTCCATTCATCGGCAGAAAACAGCAATGGAAAGAAGATATATAATCTTTTTAGATAACACATTTACACCGAGTGTAAGATGGATCGATATTCAAAAAAATGCGAAAAATTATAAAATTCAGCCTCACTGAATATTCGAGTGGTACTTTACATATGCGATGAATCACTGGAATGAATGTGAATGAGATAGATTGCAATGAGGTATGAAGAACTTCTGATATTACCTTGAAATTTTAAAGATCCTCGCTTCTGGCAGTCTTCCTGATCCGTGTTACTATGTGGAGAAATGTAATGGTCAGGTTCTAGACTAAATGAAGTGGCTTCCTTTGTTACGATAAAAGAGCTTTCTGTGACAGGGTTATAAATTGGAGAAAATATAAAACCGTCCAATCCAGGATCAGATATTGAAATATTTTCTCCGTTTTCAGTTGACATGTACGGTCACCTTACCTTATGGGAACCACTTGGCAAAGTCCAGTATGTGTTCGTCCAGTGCGATATATCCTATGACCAGTGCAAACACTGCAGCGACTCCCAGTATGATCCACTCAACATAGTAAAGGTTCCTTGCGGCGGTAGTTGTTTTGAGATAAGCTATGGGTGCAATTACTGCTCCAATTCCTGATGATATGTAGAGACCCATTGCAGTTATGAGGTTATCTCCTGATTCAAGGGTGTACTGAACTATAGCGTATGCTCCCACAAGCACATATATGCCAAGCAGGGAATAGAGAAGAGGGATCAGACCAAGGTCCATCTTCCTGTAAAGCATATATGCTGATGCCATCATTAGTAGACCGAAGACCAGGAGTGGGTCACCAAATAGCATATTGTATCCTGAAGGAAGGGGCCATGTGAACGACATTATGAAACCGCTCACGAAATTAAAGAACCCCACAGCGAAACCAGGTACAATCAAACTCTCCAGTTGCTTTTCATTTCCCCTTGCCTTAAAGAAGAAATAAAACGCACCAATTACCAAACCCATTGCCAATCCTATCAGCATGACAGCCAGGCTGTCTATGAATAGTGCCATTTTAATCACCGAATGATAATTATATATTAATTAATAAATAATTATGCACCTTTCTGTGTATTCATGTGCACAGGTGAGCACAGATATCACCGATCCATTTTATGATCTCACGAATGACATCAGATATCATAATATATAATCGTGAGTTAAATGCTGCAAACACATGACAAGACTTAACCTTTCTCTCAGGAACGATGTTGCCAGGAAGCTTCAGGAACGAGCTGAAAGTGAGGGAAAGCTCATAAGTTCCATCGCCTCTGAAGCATTGCAGATGTATTTTGAAACAAAGGAATCTGGTGTAGAGACTGACATGATTCCGAAAATATCCGGTATACTGAGCATAATGGATGCAATGAGGGCGGTGCCAATACCTTCAATGCTTCTTGACCAGATGCTTCAGTTATCCGTTAAGAACGATTCTAAAACATCACTTGAGATATGGGAGGAATCAGGCTATGCTTTTTCAGAGATATGCAAACTTGTTGCACAGGACATAGAGAGCTTCGGTAAATTTGCCAATTTGCACAGGGAATTCATACCCGCAGACAGGTTTGAGGTACAGATTAACGGTGACAATGCAACAGTGCTCATGATGGGTGCAGGATACAGTCTTGCGGCATCCATGTGCAGCTATTCAGGCCTTGTCGGTCTGATGCGCGGTTATGGAATGGAGGTTTATGAGAAGACGGTGGAGAGAGGTCTCGTCAAGGCAAGTTTCAGGAAAACGAAGAATTAGATGAGCATTTTGAGCATCTTCATGCTATAAATATAAACGTGAGATATATGAGTATGAAGGCTGCAGTTGTTAGGGAACCGTACGGCGTTGAAAACCTAAAAGTTGAGGAAGTGCCCGACCCACAGATCGGCCATAATGCAATTCTTGTTAAGGTGAATGCCGGGAGTCTAAATCCCGTTGATATGAATGCCATAGCTAACAGAACCGTTTACGGAATAAAACCCATGCCTCATATAGTTGGTTCTGAAATATTCGGAACAGCCGAGACCTCCGGAAGGACAATAAAGGAGGGGGACAGGGTTCTTGTATACCCGAGAATATTTGATTCCACATGTGATAACTGCCTTTCCGGCCGGGAATATCTGTGCAGGAATGGAGGTATTTTCGGTATCATAAGCAATGGTGGTTTCTGTGAAAAAATAGCCATCGGTGAGCAGAACTTGTTCAGGATACCTGATGATATGGATGATGATCTTGCAGCCAGCCTCACTGTGGGAGCACTAACTGCTTACCATGCACTAATCAGGGCCCAGGCAAAGCCTTCGGAAAAAATACTCATCTTCGGCGGATCAGGTAACACAGGACTCTTTGCCATACAGATAGCAAAGGCAATGGGACTCGAGGTTCATGCAGTTTCAAGAAAGGAATGGGTCAGAGATTATGGTGCAGACTATGTATACGAGAAATCTGAGATACCTCACGATCTGTATGCTGATATTGTTATAAACTCTCTGGGAAGTGCGTTCTGGGAAGATTCTCTCAACCATCTTGACACTGGTGGTAGGCTCGTCACATTTGGCGTTCAGACCGGCGTGGAAGGTTCCCTTAAACTCTCCTCACTCTACGTAAGGGAGGAAAAGATCATAGGTTCTACAGGAGGTTCCAGAAAGGAATTGATGGATCTCATAAGAATGGCTAAAATTTACAGTCTCAGGACCAAAGTGCATGCCAGATATCCGCTGGAAAGGATAGTAGATGCCGTAAATGAGTTTCCCAAAAGGGAGAACGGAAGAATTATAATTACAATGAAACAGGGCAGCTGATCCTATGAGGAAAAATTATTCATCCTTGTACATGGTGTCGACATCCTCTCCGCCTCTGAAATACATGGACATCTCCGCATAGATGTCCTCGAATCCCATCATATCTCTGGATGACACCATGAAAAGCTTCGATACCAGTGAAAGATCCCTGAACGATTTCGTTATGGCACTGTAATAATCCTTCAAGATATTTCCCTTCTCCTCCAGAAAGGCATCATCAAGTTTTTCAGGATCTTTTTCCCAATCCATTGCATTCTGAATGGAATCCTCGTCCATGAGGTCTGTCTTGTTGATGACAAAGAGCATCGGGTAAAACATCCTTGACATCACCGAAGCATAGAGCATTTTCTGTGATATATATCCGGAGGGATACTGGCAAAGAACCCCGTCTGCAAGAAAGGCAATCATGGCTTTCCCGGATGATAGCCTCTGAACCATCATGGCACTACCCGGCCTGAAGGAGAAAAGTTCTATCTGACCGGGCGTGTCGAATATGACATAATAGTCCTGCAGCTCCTCAAGTTTCTTTGTAATCTCTTCCATATTCTCAACAAGCAGATCAGCGGCAACAACCTGTGCACCGTTCGGACCAAGTGAATACTGTGCCATAACCTCATCTATTGATATCATGTCCCTGACATCGATGTCCGGTTCGTATGGTACAAAATCTGCCCCCGGGTCCAGGTTCACAACAGCAGCATCGTAACCCTGCATCAGCAGCCAGTCCTTCATAGACGCACAGAAAGTGCTTTTTCCAGTTCCTGCCGGTCCTGTTACAAATAGAGATCCTATCACTGTGAGACACCGTAACCCATCAGTCCCGAGGGTTCCTCCCTTGAGAATGTGTCGTTGATCATTCTTACAATGTTCTCTATTCTTGCCATGAGATATGGTGGAAGATTGTAATTTTTGCTCACGAGCAGGGTTTCATCCAGATACTTTATTATACTGCCCTTATGGATTGTAAGGTTAAGGTGGGAATTACCACACCTTGAACACCTACCGCTTAATGGCACTCTCCGGTATTTTGCATTGCAAGCTGTACATCTGAATTCCTGTGTGAAATATTTCCTGAAATTACCATATATATCGGGAAGAAAATGTGAATTAAGGACCCTGGCCGCAACATCGTCCTGGTCGACGGCCCTGATCAGGGTGGCAAGTCTAAGCTGCCTTTCTATCTTCTCCTTCATTGAACCTATGGTCTTGTATGACGACACAATGACTCCTGAATTTATGTTTCCCGTATTGTGAGTAAATCCAATGCCGTCAATTTTCCCATGCTCAGAGAGATGAATTTTCATCGGTCTCATGATCTTCTCAATGGAAGCCGGCATTTCCATTTTTTCGGCACTTATGTAGAAATCCAGCGGGTAGGAATCAAGGGTGTCCAGGTTCATGGCCTCTTTATCGACCTCGTCAGGATTGAGCATGGATGTCACCACAAGGGGGGCATCCATGAGGCCACCCCTGGTGGATGGAAGGTATCCCCTTGAAAAATTCAGCAGACCATCAAGAAGAAGCATTATGCTGTCCTCGTCACCGTCACAGTTTCTCCTTTTCGCAGCATGGAACAGCGGATGCGCATAACAGCCTGAAGCTTTGGTGAAGCCTATAATCCTGCCAATGATGCCACCAGATGTGTGAGGAGCAAGGCCTATCACAATATGACCTATGAGATCTTCAGGGGTATTGCATCTGTAGAAGGGCTCCATGCCGTAATATCTCACAAGAAGGTCATCTATGTATTTTGTTACGCGCAGAAGAAATTCCCCAGCCGATACTGGAATAATGATGTCCTGGGGATAGATCTCATTCATGCCTTCATGATAACCAAGGTCAGCGATCATTTCCTCTCTCAGATCAATTTCATCCGTGTAAAAGTGAGTAAGCGGTATATCGGACATATCGAACCTGCATGTACCGTCCTTGTTAATTGTGACGTCATATTTTGCGCGGATGATTCCTTTTTCTATGGGTTCGCATATCTTCCTTGATGACATTAATTTCTTAACGCCCTTGAACTCTCCCTTAATTTCTGCCAGCGATATTCCAACCCTTTCCTCTGCACTGGTAACAATACTATCAAGATCTATGCCCGTCTTTTGGGTCTTTCCGGTGTCTGTTGTTATGGATCCGCACAACTCGCATATGGGTTCCGGTGTTAAATTACCGCATTTTTCACACTTCCTGAGGTTGATCTCAACATCTATGGAAGTGTCGATCCTGTTTCTTGCGTTTCCAATGGATCTCCTGCTTTCGCCATAATTTTCCACCGGGAAAAGCACATGCACCTTTGGCTTCATTTTTCTGTCGCCTGCTTTTTCCGGTCTTCCCATTCTTGCTCCTATTCTTGTTGGGGAACGAGGCTTCACAACCATTCCCGTAAATTCCCTTATGGCTTCGATTGTGTTACTTACACCATTCAGGAGGTCGGACTTTATTTTGTCAACAGGTATCAGGCAGGCCCTGAGAACCTTCCACTGTTTTATGAGAATCTTTCCCTGGGAGACACCAAACTCAACACCCAGCTTAACCAGAATATCATGTATTACATGAGAATAATCGATCTTCATGATGCCACTATCGGTGCTGGCAGCGCTCAGGTATCTGCTAAGAGTCAGATACTCATCTTTTGTAATGTCATGCCAGAACAGATTATATCTGGGATGGACAGGAATTTTTTCTTTCAGAGAAAGCTCTATGGATTCCTCCTCACTTGGAGCTCTTTCAGTGAATTCGCTCAGATCACCTCTGCTCCGTATGATTAAGTTCCACCAGTCTTCCGTGAAAGAGGGGGGCTCAAGAGCATGGTTATTCTCCAGAAAATCGCCGTATGATATGAGTATTTCACCTATATCAGTGATCTCCACGATTCTCTCCTTGAATTCTCTTGCTTCATCCACCGTTCTCAACATGATATGGGAGCCATCTTCCAGGAGAACCATGGGACCCTCAAGCGAGTCGCATGGTGTTATGGCCGCCGCCTTGCCAGGAAGCTCCACCTTAAGCTGGCAGCCTGTGGCAATGAACTCATCAAGCGCAACCATCGTCACTGGGCTAACGGAAGCTGCCGCAAGCCCTGACAATCTGCTTCTTCCGTAATGTAGCCTGAAACCTCCAGGTTTACCGGGATGGCTGAAAACAGGTCTTCCTGCTATTATATCCTTGAGGAATTTCTCTGACTTTGCCTTATCTCCCGAGACGTTCTCGCCTGGTGACTGCAGTGATGACAGGAAGCTCCAGTCTTCAAGTGAAAAAGTATCTGCATATTTCAGAATCTTCCTGGACTTCTGGATAAGACCTTCGCACAGTACAAGACACATCCCTCCCCTGATCCTGTTCGTCGCTATCCTTTTCATATCCCTGTGTCCGGATATCTCTTCCTCCTCACTTCCCTCACCGTCTATTAAAACAGGAGAGTTTCTCACAACAAGCTTGATCTCATCCTGGCTCGGAAGATACTGAAGATGCTTCAGCCTGTTGTATGCCTCCACCTCTTCCACATACCTGTCAACCTCTTCCTCTGTAGCCCTGAACTTTCCAATTCCCAGATCTCTCCTAACAATATCTGCGATGATGACGCTTAGAGCCTGGGCCGTTCCACCAGCTCCTCTTATGGGTCCAGAATATACAATGGAAGCAAAGTCGCTGCCATCATCGTTCTTTCCTATGGAAACTTCAGCTATACCTTCAAGGGGTGCCACAAGGATACCTTCTGTAAGGATCGCAAGACCCACCCTTACAGCCTTGTCCAGTGCAACCTTCTTCCCCTGAGGCTTCATGAGCTCAGCTGCCTTTCTGGCAACTATGATGGATACCTCCTCCCTGGAATTTGTTTTGGAGAGTTCCCTGATCTGCTGAGCTATGCCCTTGATCTGTATCAACTCCTCCACACGATCAGCCATGTCAGAAGCCAGGGGTATCTCAACATTCTGCGAAACATCGTATCCCTTTGATCTTGCCTCCCTTGCGATCTCATATATTTCCCTTACCCTGGATTCAATCCAGCCGTTATAATCGAAGCCTTTCTGCGACGATATCATTTGAACAGCTCCGTAATGAGGAGTTTGTCCAACAGGGAGGCTTTGACCGTGATCTTCTTCTCTATGTATGCTGATAGAGGATCAATCTCCTTGGAAAGAATCTTCCTGAATGTGTCGGAATCAACATTCACCATGATATCAGAGTCTTTTCTTCCGTCCTGTATCTCCGATATCTTACCGTTGTCAAGGGAAAAGTTGTAGCTTTCCTTACCATCAAATGTTATGCAGAAAGTCTTGGTAACCTTGCCAAGCTTCTTCCTGTACTTTTCATCCGATTCTATCCTCCTGTTTACGGTTTCACTGAGTTGATTCAATATCTCCTTCACTCATCATCATCTCCTTCTTTCTATCAAGTGCCATTTCCACAAGAAATCTGTGCATAGGTGAAGGCCGCAGAGGTCTTGATTTGAACTCGCTGTGGTATTGAGCTGCAAGGTAGTTCTTTCTTCCCTTTAACTCGCATATCTCCATCCTCACTCCTTCTATATCAGTACCTGAGAATATGAATCCCATTTCGTGAAACTTCTCCATATAGGCTGGATTCACCTCGTACCTGTGCCTGTGCCTCTCCCTTATCAGTTTTTCCTTGTACAGCGACATTGCCAGTGTGCCTTCCTTTACAATGACATCCTTGGAGCCCAGTCTCATGGTCCCACCCTTGTCATGTTTGCCTATCTGCTCCGGGAGAAGGTCTATTACGGGATTCTCTGTGGAAGGATCAAACTCCGTGCTGTTGGCACCATTCAGGCCGAGGACATTTCTGGCGAACTCAATGGTCATAACCTGGAATCCAAGGCAGATGCCAACAATGGGAATATTGTGTTCCCTGGCATACCTCGCTGCTATGATCTTTCCCTCGACACCCCTGTAACCAAACCCTCCAGGTATGAGAATACCGTCAACATCATTGAGCTCCCTTTGATCTTCCTTCAATGAATCTGAATCAAGCCATTTAATATCCACGGCTATCCCTGTATTACCTGTGACATGGACAAACGCCTCCTTGTGGCTCATATATGCATCCTGAAGTACCGTATATTTACCAACAATAGCTATCCTAACCTTTTCCCTGGGATTGTCAATGTTTGCGTTGAACTCAGAGAGAGGGTTATTAAACTTCAGCTTTTCATACCCAAGAAGCTTTTCCATATAGTTGAGAATTCCCTGATCATGCATCTGCTCAGGGAGACTGTAGAGGTTCCTTGTGTCGCTTATTCCTATGACACCCTCCTCCAGAACATCTGTGAAAGCAGCTATCTTCTTTCTGCTCTCCAGTGACAACTGTCCCTTGAGCCTGCAGAATATGATATCGGGTTGTATGCCTATGCCGCGGAGTGTGTTCACGCTGTGCTGCGTTGGTTTTGTCTTCTGCTCCATGTTCGGGCCTATCTCTGGAATTAACGTCACGTGACACATAATCACGGAGTTTGGCGGGCTTTCCCGCTTGAGCTCTCTTATGGCCTCAAGGAAGGGCATGGATTCTATGTCCCCCACCGTTCCGCCAATTTCAATGAGGAGGACATCCAGGTCATGCTTGTTTCCCACCTCTCTTATTCTTCTTTTTATCTCATTGGTCACATGGGGTATAATCTGCACGGTATTACCAAGGTATTCTCCTCTTCTTTCACGCTCTATGACTTCCTTGTAAACCTTCCCCGTGGTAATGTTGTTCTCCCCTGATAGATCACAGTCAAGATATCTTTCATAATTCCCCAGATCAAGGTCCACCTCACTCCCATCATCAAGGACAAACACTTCCCCATGCTGGTACGGATTCATGGTTCCGGCGTCATAATTCAGATATGGATCGATTTTCATTATCGACACGTTGAGTCCGCTATATTTCAAAAGATGGGCAAGACTTGATGTTATGGTGCCCTTGCCAAGGCCAGACATTACACCACCACTTATAACAATGTAATGCATCGTAGATCAGTAAACATAGGCTAATTAATATTGTGAATCGTTTCGTTGGCATTTGAATTGATTACAAATTAATTCTGAAAAAATTCGGAATCAATCATTATATCCTCAACTCTCCAGAAATCTAGGCACATGTTCCGGCCTGATGTCCAGTGATCCCAGGACTTCCTTCTGTTTCCTGGTTATCTCTTCTGCGATCTCGTACAGGTACTGTTTTCCATGAACGTTTTTGGTCCTCTGGAAACTCTTCATGTAGATACCGTCGGTACACAACTAATATAAAGTATTCTCTTACAAAACCTTAGAATAACTCAATATGTCCAGTATTTTAGAATATTATGCGCCTGAAAACATGAAGCATTCAGGTTACATGGGATTTTGATTTAAGGAAAAAATGCTCATCTGAGTACATGAGAATTACTTTGAATCCATCAGATTAAGTATCCTGACCAACTGCCTTTTCTGTGAAGCAGAGAGAACCTTGAGGTTTTCCTTAATGGAAGACGTATAAGTGCACATGGCCTCCATTAGTATTTTTTTCCCAGACTCCGTTATTATGGCTTTTATGTACCTGTGATCATCCTTGTTTCGTTCTTTTCTGATGAGCCCATCACGTTCCATCTTATTAACGGTGTTGGTTATCCACGCAGGCGTAACATCATTTTCCTCGGCGATCTGATGCAGTGGGATCGACTCTGAATTGTGTACAGTGTAAAGTATCTTCAGATAGATGGGTCTCAGACCCTTCTCCCTGAGGTTTATCATTATGTCCCTTTTAATTCTGTTGTGAACCCTGAACATGATGTTCCAGAGATCCACTATCTCCGTCTCATTTTCATTTAAGGCGCTTTCCATCTATATTCACCTCTCTTACAGAAGGTCCTTGCGGTGTACTGACTGATTCTGAGGAATCGAAGGGAACTCCAGGTGAGGAAACAGAAGGGGTTCCAGCAGCCACAGTTTGAGGGTTTTCCTTATCATAGATGTATCTCTTTCCTCTGATAAATGAAAGGAACGCTGCTATGAGGAACAACGCCGAACCAGCATAGAATGAAAGTCTGAGTGCTCCCATGAATGCAGGGGCAAGGGCAGTTGGAAACCATGTTTTGGAATAGAGTATTGTAAGGGTGCCCGGGCTCAGGGATGATATGAAAGTTGAGGGAAGGAATGATGCGATTGTCTGCATGGGGTTATACCCAAGGAATGCAGAAAACAATGCTGCCGTTGGAGGTATCTTGTCAAAAATTGGTATAAGTATCTGGCCTCCAGCGGAAGGTAGTGCAGATGCAAAGGATGTGCCTATCTTCGCCGAAAGTCCTACAATAACAATTGTGAAGAAGATGCCCATGCTTACGGTCTGCCCGGTATTCTGAAGTGTGCTCCTCATGCCCGATGCAGTCCCCCGGTCATGAGGGGCAACGGAATTCATTACAGCAGTTATATTTGGAGCAGCAAAGAGGCCCATACCGGATCCCATGGTAAAGAGGGCAAGGGCAAAAAACGGATAATAGAAGTTATATGAAAACAAACTCAGTGCAATGAAAGCAATAGCCCCTATGATCATACCGATGGTACCAAGACCCCTGGCTCCAAACCTGTCAGAAAGAGCTCCACTGAGTGGCCCGAACACAACGAAACCTGCCATCATGGGTATGGTGTAAATGCCTGCCCAGAATGGAACACTGGAGTATGAATAACCATGCAGGGGAAGCCAGATACCCTGAAAGAGGATAATTATCATGAACATCACACCGCCCATCCCCATGCTCTGCAAAAAACCCGCAAAGCTCCCTGCACTGAATGCTCTAACCCTGAAGAGATGCATCTTGAACATTGGCTGCTCAACCTTCATCTCGACAAACGGGAATGCAACAAGAATCGCTGCACCAACGACCATCGATGTTATTACCCACGGGTTAGTCCACCCCATGGAAAGTCCATTGTAAGGCATCAGACCATATGTTACTCCCACGAGAACAAGCGCAAGTCCAGAAGCAAACATAATGTTTCCGGCAATATCTATCTTTTCATGTTCCTTTCTGACAGCGTTGTCCTTGAGCTTCAGGTATGACCAGACAGTTCCGAATATTCCAACCGGAACACTTACTAAAAACACGTACTTCCACCAGATTGAAGCCAGTATACCGCCAAGTATGAGGCCAATAAGGGAGCCGGCAAGAGCTGCAATCTGGTTTATTCCCATGGCTTTTCCCCTCTCCTCTGGGGGGAAGCTGTCTGTAATGATGGCCGCAGAGTTGGCAAAAAGGAATGACGCTCCAAACGCTTGCACTATCCTTGCGATGACTATAAACGTGGCAGCAGAGTTACCTTTTCCCGGTGTGAGAAAAAGCAGAATCGAACCTGCAGTGAATATGGCGAATCCAAGATTGAAGAGCCTCACTCTTCCAAATATATCGGACAGCCTGCCAACTGTTACCAGAAGAACAGCCGTAACAAGCATGTACCCCATGAGTATCCAGAGCAGGAACTGGAATGATGTGAACGGATCAATGTCTATTCCCCTGAATATGGCAGGGAGTGAAATAAGCACAATGGTTGAGTTTATGGTGGCCATAAGAACGCCTATGGTTGTGTTGGAGAGTGCAACCCATTTGTATTCCATATTACCCGGGTAATTTGTAATCGGAATAAATAATTAACTAATAATTAAGCAGTTAATTATTAGCAACGTTTTTATTCGGCATTGTCATTCACCAGGGTAAATGATATCCAGAAATGCGTCAATAGTCATAGGTGTTGTTTTCTTTGTTGTGTTTGCCGGAATTGCTTATGAGACACTTCAAAGTGCATCAAGCACCTCACTTTCAGTTTCATCGACATCTACGGCAATGAACGTTACGTATAATGGCCCCAAGTTTTATGAGATAAGCAACGAAACAAAAAACATCTCTCTCAATTTTACGATTAATTCTGTCGCAACAACAGCCTACATATATGATGTTGCCCCCCTAAATAATACAACTTCAACCTGGCAGAATATCACATATATCAACACACCAGGAAATTATTTACAATACAGCTTGACCAATGGTACGAACATTATTCACTTAACTCTCACAGTTAATGAAAGTGTTGTAAACCAGATGTCAATATATAACGGTAGAACGGGTAATATATATGTGGATAAGATAATAATCCTCTCATCATCGCTTGGCGGTGGAGGATTTGGTTTTGCACTTGTTAGGATACCGTAGTTATATCTGTATCAGCTCAAGGCCTCTGCTTTCGCTTATTTTTTTGACCAGGTCCCTCACCCTGCCTCTGCTTCCCTTTTTGTCCATAATGAAACCGGAGCATTCCGGCGTTCTTTCTAACGCCTGCAGGATCATATTTTCAGCTATGGTATCATGGTGGTGCTTGGATATTATATGTCCAATGTTTACATCCTCACTCAGGGCATAGGATGTAATCTTTGGCGAGTAATGCCCGCCTCCTATCCCGACGAAATTACTGAACGTTCTCTTACTGGAATTCATAACAGCTTCGCATACCGATTTCAGGGCATCAGGATCATTCCATTCATTGCTTGTGGTGCCAATCTCAATGAAGTAGTTGGGTATTCCGAGCAGAGGCCCATGATGGGTGGCTTCAAATGTAACCTGGAATCCTTCAGGATGAGCACGGTTCAGTTCCAAAAGTGAAGAAGTCATGAAACGTGGATCACTCATGGAAAGAGCATTTTCCATTCCTCCTAGGTCTGCCTTTCCAAAATTTCCAGTAGCGTGGACAGTTAGTGACCGAATTCCTGCGGAGGATGAGTGTCTTGAAAGAAATATGACATCCACAGGGTTCAGATTTAGGCTTCTGATGTCATCTTCAAGATTTTCGTGGTAAATGTGCCTTTTCTTAGTGAAGAGGAGGAAAAATTCTCCGTGTTTGTATAAAGGATCATTTCCCTGCCGTCTGAAAGGGTAATGATCGATCATAAAATTTCCTATACGTGCACTTGCCTCATCTTCACCGCTCGATATGATCAGTCTGTGATTTTCCATGATTAGTATGCCTGTATCAGATCATTGTAGAGTCTGTCTGCCCTTATCTTGACCTGCTCCCTCTGTTCCATAATCTTTTTGAAATAGGATGATTCTGGTCCAGAAATATTCTTAGAAATTTCCCTGTAGAGATCAAACGTTGCATTTTCCTGGGTGGCAATGAAAAGGAGAACGCTTGATATGCTTGAAAGATCAGGGCTCTCGCTTAGGATGAGATGGTCGCTGGCATGGATGTCCTGCTTGAAATCTCCGACCATTTTTAGGTCATCTCTTTCACCACGCTTTAACTTTTCGAGCTCATCAGCGAAGGCTCCTCTCGCTGCCGCAAATGTCCGAAGAAAATATCGTATGTTGGAAAGAAGTGACTCACTTTCCATTTCTAGGTATTTTTTTTGACCTTCTCTTTCTGTGTTAATAAGTAAGTCAAGGGAGTCACCGGTGCTGGTCATTTGTACCATGTGATCTATTTATCAATAGTTATTAAACAATGCGTTGTATCCGGTCAAACTTTTTAAAAAATAAAAGAAAAGAACAAATTCGGCAGTCTGAAATCTTGAGCCCTCCCGCAAACGAAGAAAAGCAGAGCATTCATGACATGGTGGAATGGATTTCTCCCTTAAGTTTGCTTAATCGCCTAACTTTGAAATCAGCAAAGATAATCTTTCCCTGCGGGTACATCAAAATTAATTAGTCATTCACCGATGCTCCCAGGTGGACCTAGACATAGGCGAGATGGAGAAAAGGGTAGCAGAAAAATGGGACAGCATTAAACTCTACAAATTTTCAAAGAATAATCTACCATTATACACCATAGATGTACCACCGCCAACGATTTCCGGAGAACTTCACATGGGTCATGCCTTCTCATACCCACATCAGGACTTTCTTGCCCGTTACAAGAGGATGCGTGGCTTCAACGTATATTACCATCTGGGCTTCGATGATAACGGCCTTCCCACGGAGAGATATACTGAGAAGAGAACTGGAAAAAAAGGAAGCAGTCTGCCTCTCAGGGATTTTATTTCTAACTGCCTTGAAATAAGCAGTCAGGCTGAAGAAAAGATGTCATCGCTCTTCAGGAGACTGGGACTCAGCATGGACTTTTCGGATTACTACAGAACCATTTCGCCGGAAACACAGAAAATCTCGCAGAGAAGATTCATTGAACTCGCAAAAAAAGGAGACGCTTACCGCACGGAAGGCCCCACACTGAGGTGCCCTGCATGCGGCACAGCAATTTCACAAATAGATCTGAAAGATGTTTCGCTCAAAACAGACTTTGTATATGTGAAATTTTCCGGAGAATTCGGAGATATAATCATAGCAACAACAAGACCGGAAATGATGGGTGCATGTGTTGCAATCTGTGTCAATCCGGAGGATGAAAGATTCAGGGAATACATAGGGAAAAAGGTTACCGTTCCAGAGTACGGATACCAGGTTTCCATAATATCTGATGACTACGTGAGGAAGGATGTGGGCACAGGAGCGGAGATGATATGTACATTCGGTGATCAGAACGACGTTGCATTGTGGAGAAAGCACGGCCTGGAAACACGGATAATAATGGACGCACATGGCATCATGAACCATCTGTCAGGACCGCTGGAGGGAATGAACATCAGAGATGCAAGGAAACATATGATAGATCTGCTTTCTTCATCAGGCAAGGTAGTCAAGACAGAGAGGATAGAACACACTGTGAACGTACACGAGAGATGTGACACGCCAATTGAGATTGGAATAGAAAAACAGTGGTTCATCAGGTGCCTGAACAGTGTGCCTCAACTGCTTGAAATGGGATCAAGGATATCCTGGTTTCCGGAATATATGAAGATAAGATACAACAACTGGGTCAGTGGCCTGAAATGGGACTGGTGCATATCCAGGCAGAGGTTTTATGGAATTCCCTTTCCCGTGTGGATATGTGAAGATTGCGGGGCCATACAGTTCGCAACGGACGATGAGCTCCCCGTTGATCCAAGACTGTCTTCAGATGGTAAAATATGTCAGAACTGTGGTTCTCCCAACATTAAAGGAGAGAGTGACGTCATGGATACCTGGGCAACATCATCGCTGACACCAGAAATAACACTGGCTCATCATGATCTACAGGACAATTTCCCAATGGATATCAGGGTACAGGCACATGATATAATTAACACATGGACTTTCACAACAATTCTCAGATCATTCCTTCATCATGGTGATATTCCGTGGAAATCCATACTGCTCAGTGGTCTTGTGCATGATCCAAGTGGCGCTAAAATGAGCAAGAGCCGGGGGAACATCTCAGCACCTGAATATTTCATTCAGACTTATGGGGCTGACTCCCTCAGGTTATGGGCAGCTTCAGGCCTCACATGGGATGACATCAAACTGAAGGAGCAGGAACTGGTAAGGGGGAGAAGGACGGTGATTAAACTCTACAACGCCGGCAAGTTGATTTCAATGCTTTCCTCAAATCATGATTATACCGGCAGACCTGAAACATCGTCCATTCCATCAAAATGGATTCTCAGCAAGCTTCATAGGACCCTTGGAACCGTTGAGGAAATGTATGACTCCATGGCATTTTCAAAAGGGAGATCGGAACTGGACAACTTTTTCTGGAATACATTTTGTGATTTCTATCTGGAAATACTTAAGACTGAAATCAAGGACGGAAACCTGTCTGAGATCAACACTGCCCTCTTCGTTTTTCATAAAATTCTTCTTATGTATGCACCCATCATACCATTCATAACAGATGATATTTACGATAACCTCCCAGCTGGCCATATCAAGGAGAGCATACATCTTGAATCCTGGCCGGACAGATCAGAGATCCCCACATTTCCCGAGGAGAGTAAGATGGATCACGTAATAAATGCTGTTTCTTCCATTAGATCAGCAATATCTTCGTTAAAGGAAAAATCAAAAAAGGACGGTGAGAAATTATCAATAATACTTCATGGTGACAAAGAAGTTCTTTCCCCATTTTCGAAGTTAATTCAACAGCTTTGCAGGGTAGAAATATCTGAAGTCAAAGATGGCGAGGAAATTGGTGTGGATATAGCCACATGATCTTTCCCAGTAATGTTAATAATATATAGGGGTTTACGCATTGAGGTACTAGAGAATACACATGGGAATCAATATAAAGTTGATCCAGAGGCTTGGGTACATTCTTATTGCTGTGTCCGTGATAATATTTGCAGTTTCCATCGGGTCAGTTTATTCAAGTACCTCTGTTCTCCAGAAAACCGTATCATCAGGATCTGAGATCAGCATACCGGTGGGCGGGAACATATCCAGGGGCAATGATATTCTCTATTCAATCACACCGGTAAATTCATCCGTTGATCTGACCATATACCTTCTTGGCCCACAGGGTCAGAAGGTTGCCTTTTCCAACATATCTGGCGTTGCATACACCCTCACAAAAGCTGTCGTAACGCCTTCAGCAGGCAGGTGGAGCCTTGTTGTGGTCAATGCAAACAGTGTTCCAGCATCCATGAAGATCACGACAACCTTCGTTAGCTATCTGACTCTTTCATTCATTCTTCTCGGATTCGCCCTTTTGCCTTCTGGCATAGCTCTCGTTATCCTTGGAATGATAATAAGGAAAAAGCAGTCCAGGTTCTCAAGGTACAGGTTCAACTAGTAATTGTGCCTACTAACCTTTCTTTCAAGGTTTTCCCTGTAGTCAACATTAAGTCTCTTCGCTGCTCTTATTATTCCCAGATGAGTGATTGCCTGAGGAAAATTTCCGAGCATTTGGCCATTACTGAAATCTATCTCTTCTGAAAAAATCCCGAGATGGTTTGAAAACTCCAGAAGTGTCTCGAATACCGATCTGGCCTTTTTAACGTTCCCGAATATTGCCAGATCCTCAACGTACCAGAATGAAAGGAGTATGAATGCTCCATCCGGGCAGTTGAACCCGTCATCATTCTTATATCTCTTGAAAAGGTAATCCTTGCTCATCAATTCATCCTCGATCCTTTTCACCGTTCCTCTCAGTCTTTTATCCGATGGTGAAAGGAATCCAAGAATCGGGGCTCTTAAAAGAGAAGCATCGGCATCCTTTGAACCATAATATTGAACAAGGGAATTGGTCTCTTCGTCATACCCGTTGGTGAGAATGGAACTTCTCATTTCCTTTGCAATTCTGTTCCACTCATCATAGGGAGCATCGAAATGTAGCTGCTTTCCTATCTCTATGGAACGGTTAAATGCTGTCCAGCAGAGCAGCTTGGAATATACATAGTGCTGCGGTGCGGTCCTGAATTCCCAGAGGCTGGAATCCTTTTCCATCCAGATCTCTTTGATATTCTCCAGCATGACGATCAGGAAGTCCCACAGGTACGAATTTATGAGACCTCCTATCTTGGCAAAGTGGTAGATTGCGTTAACGATCGAGCCATATTCATCTATCTGTAACTGATCAACCGCCTTGTTTCCTATTCTCACAGGCCTTGATCCCATGTATCCTTCAAAATCAATCTCTTTCTCGTCAGTGGAACCGTCCGGGGATATTGTGTAAAGTGTCTTCAGCTTTCTTTCCCTGGAAATTGTTTCCATCATGTCGTAAAGGAATTTTGTAGCTTCCCTCTTGTAGCCTATTATGGATAATGCCTCAATAACGTAGGCAGTATCCCTTACCCATGCATATCTGTAATCCCAGTTTCTTTCACCGCCAATGCATTCTGGCAGGCTGGACGTGGGAGCTGCAGCCATGAGACCGGTTGGTTCATAGAACAGACCCTTGAGCGTGAGGGCCGATCTTATCATGTTCTCACTGTAGATACCATCATAATTACCCTGTGATATCCAATTCTTCCAGTACGCAGATGTTTCGTCCATCCTGTTGTATGATTTGTAGTTAATTATCCTGTCAATATGGCTTACGTTGTACAGCATTACAATCCACTTGGAGGAGCCTTTTCTCAGTGTGAAGTCAGAAACAACTCCGTCTCCAACCTTGCGGAAATTGACGTCACCAACTATGGCTATATTTTTGTTGGGTGATCTGAAAAGGACGCCGCTGTCCTGCCTGTCTACCTCATAGTGGGATTTTCCATAGTTGAGGATGGGATAAAACTCAAGCCTTACATCAACGTCTGAGTTGTGGGCCTCAAGGTACCTGTGTATTTCGGGAAAGTTGATTGTTGTATACTCAGATGCAGGTATGAAGTCTGTAAGTTTCAGCACTACCCTGTTATCCCTTATAAATTCCGTTACAAGTATATTGGTCGATTCCTTGTAATACTGGTAAACATGGACACCTTTTCTATCCTTCACCGATATGAGAAAATAACCTCCCCTGTTCTTATCCAGAAGATAAGCAAACACAGGTTCAGAATCGAAATTTGGGAGACATGCCCAGTCTATTCTTCCATCCATTGTGACGAGGGCACCTGTTCTGTTACTGGCGATAAATCCGTGGTTCCTTATGAGCGGATATCCATTTGAGTATATGTCATCAATGGGAACCGTTTTGGTAAAACCCATGAAAGATACCTATCCTTCAGGGGTTATTATTAAGTTCTATAAATTTGATCTGCTTTGTTCAGGTGCCTGATAACATCTCGCATCTCTGTTTTTCTGATACTGATTAAGATTACGCATGATGGCATTACATGA
>JAMCUH010000039.1 GCA_023379435.1 Thermoplasmatota archaeon
AGAAGCCATAGAGGCATTCCAGTATCATTCCGTTGGCAATCTCCTCCTTGGGATTGAAACTCCGTGGTTTTTGGCTGTCATGATACCGGAAATGCTTTTCACTCTCCTCTATGGGAGAAGTAAAATCAGACGGCCTTTGCAGTCATATCTCATTGTCACCTTTCTGATCCTTTCCATATATCCTTCACTTTTTCCCTTTTCCCATGAATTTGTTTCTGCCGGGATATGGTCAACATCATCCCTGATGATAGCAGCAACGATTCTGATATATGAAACCCTCTACAGATCAAGTGTTAGGAAGACACAGGAGACCATGACTACGCTTGAGATCATGATCATTTTCACGCTGATGATGTCCGGGGAGTTCTATTATTTCCTTTATGATTCGTGGTATATTTTCGATTTTTCCATGATTGCAGGTATGATATGGTTCATGTACAGATCCATCGCTGGTCCCAGCCATATAAAGGGCAATTATCTGCGGAATACTAAGTGGACTCTTTCTTTCGTCGTGATGACGTTTATCATGGAATGGTTTATGGGAGGCGTGCTTGACTTTCAGACTGGTATATTCAGATCCGGAATATCCGGATTTATTTCCTCTCTTGCCATAGGTTATATTTCACCGCTGAGTTATTATGGTGGAGGTTTTTTTTATGATCTCATCTCGCTATTTGGTTCTGTAACCGGATCTGAGTGGTTCCTCATAATGATGGGTACTGAGATGGGCATGCTGGCACTGTTCAAGTTGATCTCATCAAGAAACAGGGAGAACAGAGTGAGACTTGCTCTGATGATATCTGCATATGCTATCTACACCATATTCATTCCCTATTTCTCACCCATCTCCAGCGATATAGGGAGAATACCCTACATGTGGTCCATGGGAATTGGAACCCTTGGCCCTGTGACACCTGGTGATCTACTTCTCGGTATCATTGGTACATATAGTGTCAGTGCCATAGCTTCAGTAATGTTTGGCTCCAGGCAGGTGTGTTCCGTAACATGCACGGCACCACTCATGTATCAGGGAACTTTTTATGATTCACTGAAAACATACAACAGATCATCCCGTTTGGGAAGGAAGACACTGGGAAGTAAACTGAGACCATGGTACATGGCTATTGCAATATCCGTATGGGCAATTCTTCTGTCTGCAGCCGTTATATCCTATCTTAACTATGTCGGATTGATTAAGTTCACCATCTTCGGTACAGACATTACCTATTTTCTATACGTCGTATATTTTGATCTCATATGGTACATCGTATTCATATCAATACCCATCATGGGTTCGTACGCATGCGTCACGCAGGGATGGTGTTCATGGGGGCTATTTAATCAGTTCTTCAGCAGACTTGGTTTCTTTCGCCTGAAGGTCAAGGATGCCAACCAGTGTTTGACCTGCAAAACTAAGGACTGTGCTCTTGCCTGTCCAGTTGGAAATACGGATCTGCCTGGAAAATTCATCAAGAGTGGAGAGTTCCGGTCATCAAGATGCATTGGTGTCGGCGACTGCGTGGAAGCCTGCCCCTACGATAACATATTTTTTTATGATTCCAGAAAATTTTTCGGTGACATCATCAGGAGGAAGAAAAGGCAGTAGTGTTCCTTACATATAGCACTAGCATGATCCTGTTTTCGCAGTTATGGATCTACTCACAATGAAGGAACCAAGCATGAAGGTCAGATTGTACCTGCCTTCCGGTATATTCCACGTAAATATGAATGGCCCCTGATCATTTGATTTCTGATATGAACTTAATACAGTTGTGCTAAACCTGGATGAAAGAATGAACTGGAACATTCCATTGGCATAGAACGTGCCGGAGAAAGACCCATTCATGGGCATGAAGAACTGATAGTTTATCAGTGAAACTTTTGCGTCAACAAACGTGTTCGAGGGTATCATGAAAACTGTATGGTTCTGGTCGTCTGAAACTAGTCTGATTGGTTCCGTAACAAAGATGGTATCGTTGGGTATTCCTTCAAACGTTATGGAATAGTTACCGGAAGACACATTGGTATCCACCGAACCTGAAAGTGAAACGGGGAGAGGCACTGCATAATAAAATGTCTGGAGCTGCCGGACCCACACAACACTTTTTTCGGTTGATGTCCAGGACCCCTTCAGTGTGTAATTACCGTTTGATGAAAAAAGATAATTGTAGACATAAAACGGCTGAAGGCAGTCTGATGGCAACTGGAATTCATTTCCAGTTGTGATGTTAATTATTGAACCTGAACCTATTACCGTGCCAGGTGATTTAATTATATATGACGGACCGAAAATATTGTGCGGCTGCGGTTCAGATATAATATATATTGTGAATATGAGCGGTATCAGGAGAATGATAACGATGAGGCAGACGAGTAACCTCATATGAACAAATTCCAAATCTAGTTAATAAACATGTTTAAAATCAAATTATTCAGTTTTTCCCAGGTTTTTGTGGATCACACACAATATCTTGTAAAAGAGAACTGCAATAGACCAAAAATATTAGAATATTATTGAACAATGACCAGAACTATTTATGGAAAAGAGGCTCATAAGGAATATTTCTGCTATTCTGATAACATTCATGTTTTCTGCTTTTGCTGTTTTTTCCATTGCCCTGGAGGTGACCAGTCTTTCATCATATCTCCATGTGTCTGTTTCCGCCATTCTCGTTGCCGTTCCTCTGGATTTCATAGGTGGTGCAATAGGTTCCGTTTTGCTGGGAAGGAGGGCAGACAGGATGGGAAGAAAACCGATGATGATCCTTTCCGTTGCCGTTTTCAGCATAGGCCTCTTACTGGCATCTCTTATACAGAATATATACGAGTTATATGCACTATGGTTTGTAATAGGTATTGGCGTAAATTCCCAGAACGGTCTTTCCTATCCTCTCCTTGTGGAAACAATAAAAAAATCAAGCGGGTTCATTGGTAGTATAATGCAGGGTCTCTATTTCATAGGTTTTCTTTTGGATATCGCTTTCTCGCTTTTCTTTCACTTCTGGAGATTCTATTTCCTTTCTGCAGGTTTGGTATCTCTGATCATAACGATCCCACTTTCCCTAATAATGGAAGAAACATCCGTGGGGAATATATCTGCCAAGACAAGAATTAAATTAACGGAAAGGCAGGTTATTTTGACCGTTGCACTCTCCATGATAACGGTGGGCGCTTTCATGCTCAGCATTCCTTTGTTAAGCGTTGTACCGACCCTCTTTCACGAGAACAATATTCCGGATTATTACATAATAATCCTTGCGCTGATCGGATTCGTAGGTTTTGCATTTGCAGGTTACCTGTCAGACAGACTTTTAAAGTGGAAGGTAACGGTTTATTTTTCCATAATGGGTCTCTTTTCAGGTCTATTACTCTTCATGGTGACACGTGATGCGGAAATCTTTGGCCTAATGGTTCTGGCATATCTTTCCTCTGGTTTTTTTGGTTTTATAGGTGTCTGGGCAAGCATGACCTATCCACGCGAGATAAGGGCAGCATCAACAAACATTGTTTTCATTGTTGGCAGGATAATAGGCGGATTCTCACCGTTTCTTTCAGTGCTTATTATACCATCATCACTCAGGGAAGGTATATCTCTTATGATCATAATATCGACAGTGATTGCAGTTCTAGGTTCCATTGTTTATAGGGTTACATCTGGTATGAATAATAGAGGAAAAACAACCTGACAATTTTTTTTAGGATGAAAATTTACCACTATCACGATTTCCCTCATTTCTCATGAAGAAAATGCATTATTGTTGTGATACGTTTCCATGAAATTTTTATAAGAAGTTAAAATATCATCCCGTGAGCAAGGACGCAAAATTGAAGTGGACCTTAATCGGAGTTCAGTTAGCAACCATAGTTTTTGGCTCACTTGTTGTTGCGAGATTTGTTCTCTGATTTTTCAAAAGTTCTTAACTGAGTTGGCTATGTGGTTTTATGGAATACATAGATGAAGTGCTGAGTCTGATTGAACAGATCAGATTCAAAGGTTATTTTTCCCCAAGTGAGGATTTCAGCAACATTGCTATTCTCGGTATGGGAGGTTCCGGAATCGTCGGTCAGTTATTCCGTGAAATTTACACGAAAAAGCCAGTGACAGTTGTCAGTGATTATAACATTCCTGATTTTATCAGTGAAAAGACACTTGTCATAGCGGTCAGCCATTCCGGGAATACAGAGGAAACCATCCGTGCAATGGAGAAATGTGAATCAAGAGGATCAAGAATAGTGATCATTACGTCAGGCGGAAAGATGTCTGCAAAAGATCATGAAAAGGTCACCATACCCGGAGAACTTCAGCCAAGATGTTCTCTGGGCTATATGCTGATACCAATACTCAGATCATTCGGTCTGTTTGATGAAAAAGTGGAGGGGGAGACAAACCGGTCGCTGCACAGTGTTATGTCCATTGGACCGGATATTGAAAAGATATCGAAGTCTCTGGTTGATGATAAGAAGATTCCGGTTGTTTACGGCATATCTCCCACCCCGTCAGTTGCCTACAGGTGGAAGACGCAGTTCAACGAGAATGCAAAGATGCTGGCCTTCAATTCTGCAATACCAGAGATGAACCATAATGAACTTGCAGCAATGCCTTCATGCTATGGTCTTGAAAATTTCATGTTTTTCATTGCCGGACATCCCGATGGGAGGATAAGGAAAAGGGTGGAAGCAATGGAGGAGATAACCGGTGTTGAATTCCACGAAATTCCGGTATTTTCCGGAAACGTCATTGCCAATACCTTTTCAGCAATCCTTTATGGTGACCTTCTGACTTACTATGCTGCCGTTCACAGGGGCGTTGATCCCCGCGACGTAAGTGCAATAACGAAACTCAAGAGAATCCTATCATCATAATTCAGGCGATTTCCTGCCGAATCTTCCTTTCCCCATGTATCTCTATGGAAAAGGCCCCACCAGGAAGAAGGGGATCGATATCTTCCCTTTCAACGCCCAGGGCACCTGCAATCTTTTTTACTGCCGATGGTCTTTTCTCATCACCAGGTTTTACAGTCACGTAAATGTCATCAGGATCTTTATGCTCCCTTGAAGGGTAGCACATGACCATCATGTCGTTCCTGTAATGAAACATGGAAAGATCAAGAGAGAGAGGCAGGTCGAAAAGGTAATTTCTCTTTCCCCTGACTATCCATGAACCGGGTGAAACATATTCTCCAGATTCGGGTGTCTTGCTTACCTGTTCCGGAAACACCCAGTAGGCAGATCCGGATGCAAGGCCGGCATTCCATGCCCTGGAATGCGCCACTGCAAACTGGCAGGCTTCCCGAATGGTTACATCGCCAGGCTTCCTATCATCCTCTGATTTTATTATTGTGCTGGGTGCACCATAAAGATCTGCATGAACATATAGATCCTTTGGACCCATATGCTTCTTCACAATTCTCTCGTTGGTTTTTCGGTCTTTGCCGGCGATAACAAGAAAATTCTCTGACGAAAAGAACCAGTTGTAGGATTCGAACCAGTACTTCTGTGTCCTCTTTTTTTCTGTCTTTGAATCTTCAGGCTCCATGTTCTTCAGGGATTCTTCCAGCGCCTTCCTCGCACCTTCAACCCTTGCCAGAAGGTCTTTTGCCCTGGAGAAGTAAGCGTTTGCATTCTCTGATGCCTTCATGTCATATCTCATGGTCAGCTGTAAATCCTGAAAGATAACAGTAACATCCTTTTTTCCCCTGTCTATGCTCTCTATTTTTTGTCCCAGGATTTCAGATCCTGGATATACATTTTTCTCGTTCTTCCTTATGTAAGTAAGTAAATCCTGCAATCTCTCCAGGTTTGCCATTATGAGCTGTCCAAGCTTTCTGCTCTCTTCCGATGATCTGGTATATTCCTGGATTGTTTTCTTCTGTGATTCAGCCCTTCTCATCATGGGCGTTGCAGTTTCCTTTGTTTCTGGATAGTTTTCAAAGTAGTATGAAAAAGCCTCATTCAAATCGGTGAATGTCCTCTCAGGATCCTGGCCAAGATAGTTGAGCTTTACAGGCGACACTATATTCCCATGATCGTAGAGGTAGCCCTGGTTACCGCATGATTCAACAAGCATTTCATGAAAGATTTCTTGAACCTTTCCAATCTCCTTGAACTCTGAAGAATTCTCATTCTTGTTCAGGTGGCCCCTGAAGAGGAGTTCCTCGGCATATTCGCCCCCAAGATTGAATCGGGTGGCTATTGTCTGCACTATTGATGCCCTGCTCTCATGTACAAGTTTTGCAAATGATTCATCATCCAGATTGGTGGGATCCACATTTCCCGGTGGATGATAGGCTTCTCCTGTTTTTATCTTCCTGTTCCTCCATTCCCTCTGAATTATGGCATACGTGATCTTCCCTTCTTCTGTTACTATGAGATTTCCCTCACGGAAAAGCTCGAATATTATGGAAGATCCATTGCTAAGATCAAACTCCACCACCCTGTCGAAATTTATCTGCCTCACAGAAATGATCTTTCTCTCAGAGAGTAACCTGCGCAGCGTCATCGTTAATGGTGTAGGCTGCTCAGGTTTCACGATCTCCCTGAATGCAAACCCCTTTGTGAGGGATATGAAAAGTTCCCTTTTTCCAGCATCCGACCTGTAAATCTGAAATATGAACTCACCCTTGGCCGTCTCATATATCTTCTTAATGAAGGATCCTTCTATCAATTTGCCGTAAATGGAAATGAAGGCATAGAGATCAAGGGAGGATTGCCTTAACTTCATGACCGGATAATGGTTATTTTGATTATTTGCTTTCCCCTATGTAGATCTAAAATGAAAGAGCTATGCATATTTGGTTCCTCCAACGACAGTTTTCTTTCTTCCATGGATTTCGGCCACATGTTTGATAGAGTTACGTTTATGGATTATCCCTCAGTGGATTCTATGCAGGAGTTCAAGAAGGAGAATCGTGATCTACTGGTTATTCTGGGCCTTCCTGAGCATTCTGAGAGGGTAATGAGCATGATGATTAATTTTAACGTAAATGCTGCAGTATCTGTTTCACCTGATTTTAATCCGGAACTGAAATACAGACTTTCCAGGATTGAGAGTCCCCTCATGATCGTGAACGGATCCGATGATGAGGAAAGGTTCCTGAAATCAGGTAGGATGTATCATGACTATATAGAAAACTCAACACTCAAGGTCCTGAAGAAGTGTGGTCACTTTCCTTATCGCGACAGAAAAGAATCATTCTTTTTAACACTGAAGAGATTCCTGGAGGATGCCCTCTGATTCTGTTGAAACACCCATCCAGGTAAGATACGATGATCTGGATACAATGGAGCACGTTCACAATTCTGTATATCTTTCGTATCTGGAAACCGGAAGGATTGACTTCATGAACAGATATCTCAGGAACCTTCTTCCTGATGGAACAGGTCTACTCATAGCAAGAATAGAGATAGATTACAAGAACTCCATCTTTATCAATGACCACATTGTATGCAGAACAGCACTCCTATCAGTGGGAAACACAAGCATGACCATGCAAGGGGAGATCGCAAAGGATGATGGCACTGTATGCGCTTCGGCAAAAACAGTGGCAGTTCTTGTCAACAGAAAAAGGGAAAAGATAAGGATACCGGATTCGGTGAGGCTTCTTCTGCACTAGGTTGGAAGCATTGTATATGGAATGAAACCAAGAAATGCTGGAAGGACCAGAATCAGGTCAAATAGGGAGTTATGAAGTATTATATCAATGTAGATACTTTTCCTGATATAATAAAGGGCGCCATAGATTATGCCCATAATAAGCATGTCAATCAGATAGATGGGCAACTGTATCCCCGGCCACCCCTCCGGCTCGAAAATGACGTAGTTGCTATAGAATACCATAAAGAGCAATGCCTGTAAGATCACTGCGGGGAAGTCTGACATATATTTTCTCAGGAAGTTGAATATGACAAGCCTGAAATTTATCTCCTGTGCAATGGCAGGAAGATAGAACATGCCTATGGCATTTTCACCATAATAGGCGAAAATGAAGCCCCAGACAGTGAACGCAGCTATGAGGATGAAAACATCCTTTGATCTTAGGGTGTTCATGAGAGCTTTTCTCAGATCAAGATCATAACAGGAAAGAAAAATTAAAAGAACTGGAGAAAGATAAATGTTCAGTTCGTAAAGCACCTCCGATACACCCGTTCTTCTTACAAAGAAAAGGAAAAGAAACCATGTAGAGAAAATGAACGTTTCTGCCAGAACAAAAAAGATGATCTCAAGCAGGCGCCGTTCCATAGTACCTTAGTGCAAAATTGGTATTGAATACTGTCACTGGAAGCGATACCGCTATCAAAAGAATGCTGAAAATCTCCTGCTGCTGAAGACCGAAATATGGCCATATGGATATGGAATAAACAACAGAAATGTAGAATATGATTATGGCAGCCATGCTGAACATCATGGCTGTGTATTCAATGAATAGCCTCTTTCCCCACTGAGATGTTGAATAGTATACTGAAGATGCCATTATACCTGCTGATAAAGAGGTGATACCCATTATTATGAAATACAATGGAATGGTTGCCACATCCTGAAGATACGCCGGGTAATACCATATGAACATGAGAATGCTGGATGCAACGATCATTGATATGAAAAGAGCTCTTCCAATCCTTGGTTCACCCAGGAAGGATCTGGCAATATATACTATTGCTATGCCCTCTGCGAACATGGAGATGCTGGAACCCATGATGAACAGCAGACTTCCAAGCAATCCAAAATATATACCAAGTGTTATCAGCACAGGAACAACCAGAAGGAAAATTATTGATATCGCATAGATACCTCTTCTTCTTGATGCGAGAAATCCAGAGGGGAAATTCTTCCCTTTCATCAGGAATCTTGATATGAAAATATACGTGAATAGAAGAACGGAAAATCCCTCAAGGAGAAGGATTGCTGAAATGAAGGAGACAAAAAGAAGGCTGACAGTTGGAAGTGCTGCAGAAATGGTCTCACACTGGCAGCTCAATGCGGTGGATGCAGCCGCAGCAGTGCCTTTAACAATACCTTTCCCCCTGTCCCTGACATATTTCACAATGAGGAAATAATTTTCAGTAAGGAGAGCCGTGATGATACCGTATATGACAATGCTCTGAAAGCTCAGTGTTAAAACTGTGGAAATACCCTGTACAACCACTCCACCGGAAAAATAGAATGGGATACCTTTTGGCGATGCATCGTCTGTGATGGAAAAAACCAATACATGCCTTATGTCCAGTGTGGAACCGAATGAGTGACTGACGAAAGGTGGGTTATAGACACCAAACCTCATTATGCTGGCGATTGTGAGGAGAGATACATATGCAGCGGAATACACAGCAGCCTTTGCAAGGTATGATGGATTCTTCCCGTAGGTCTTCCACATGAGAAGCAGAAGAAGAGCAAACATGGCGTAATACAACAGGAGCAGGGATGAAAGCATGAGGAAGAAGCCAATGAGATAGACGGAAAGTGTGAAGGAGTCAAAATAAAACTGCAGCTTTTCATGCCGTTCGGATCTGATGACATGACTTAAGGGTGCAACGGCAAGAAATGTGAAGAATGCATAAACGTAGAGATTGGATATCACCTCAATGGAAACAAGCACGGTAATTCTATACATGAAAAGATACAGTATGGGAGATAGCACTGCCAATAAGAGTGAGAACTTGATGTTCTGTGGAACATATTTCATAATATCACGAACCAGATGGATACAAGCGCTAGGAGGAGATACATGTTGGAAACGTGAAACGTTCCCATGAATGCCTTATCCTTGAAGCCAGATCTGTATATGTTCACAACATTGATGGTCAGGATGACATTCATTGCAGTTACCACAAAATAATAGGGATAACCCACATGTATTGAATGCACCAGGAGTGGTATATATGAATATATGATCATGATGGTGGTGTTGCCAACAATCCACTCAGCACCCTTCTCCCTTCCCTTCACGGCTGGAAGCATCGGTATATCTGCCCTGATATAATCTTCAGTGTTGCTTGATGCAAGGCTCCAGAAGTGGGTAGGTGTCCATACAAACACAAGAAGAGCAATGAAAACAGATGTCAGTGAAATGTCATTCATAACGGATGACCAGCCAGCCAGTGCAGGGAAGCTTCCAGCTATTCCACCAATGACAATGTTCCATACTGTTCTCCTCTTCAGGAATATGGTATAAAGGAAAAGGTAGGAGAGGAATCCACCAACAATCAAAACCATGGTCAGGGCATTGATGAAATAAAGAGATATGAAAACGGATAATGCCAGAAATATTATGGCCATGAAAAGGAAAATTGATCTGCTATTTTCATTCAGGATGGGTATCCTTCTTGCAGTTCTATTCATCTTCCTGTCTATGTCCATGTCGTAAATGTTGTTGAGGACGCTGGCTGACATCGAAGCAAGAGCTCCGGAAATAACAAGTGGGATAATAATGAAAATTTTGCTTAGGGAAAGAGGGGCAGCCAAAAATCCTGTTATTGCAACGATAATGATAAGGAAAGTAATTTCAAGCTTTGTTATGTTGGCAAAATCCCTTATCCTCATTTATCATGGCTCCGGAATTAACCCCTCCACATCCCTTAATGTTATAAAAGATCTCATGCCATTATATGTATGGTTCTGTATATTCTGAGTTCCAATTGTGAAAGATCCTGCAGGTGTGCTGTTGGTGATTGTGATAAGACCAACAGATGTTGAAGGATGATATCCGTCCCAGTAAGTGTAGTTACCGGTTTCAGAGAAGAAGTAAAGGAAAGAAGTGGTGGGATGTGCTTTCGTGACCTTTGCCAGTGCAGTGTAGCTTGTATTCTCACTTACTCCCGGGTTTATTATTATGCTATGGGTAAGGTTATCCTCGTCAATGATTGTGAAATTCACCAGTGTGTACTGACTAAATGTAAGAGTTGGATTTACCGGCCCGTAAGACATGTTGGAAGAGTAATTCCATCCTGCAACGTCTGCGTATAATGTCTGATTTACCATATTGGTATAAACATATATCAGACCATATTTGCTGGTGTTGTCCATGTTCCAGTATGTGTAAACACCAGGGTTAACGAAATAGTAACCACCATATGATGAGGTATTCGTCTGATTTATGAGCATGGTCTCACCCGTCATGTTTATACCTGACCCTGGATTGAAATATATGCTGTAGTTTTCCAGCGTTGAGTCGTTCACTGACATGTTCAAATATGTGCTAACTGGGATGTACAGACTTGGATACTTCATTCCGTTGTATATGAGAACATTGTTCTGCAGATTCATTGAAACGTTATTAACAAATTTGTACTTCGGAGCGGGTTTACCTATCTTTGCAGTTGTGTTACAATAGATGTGACCAACCATCGTCAATGGATGGACAGTGCACCAGTAAGTGTATTCACCCGGTGACGTTATGTAGATGGAACCGTAGCTTTTATGACCTATTATGCAGGTGATTGCTGAAGTTGGAAGAACAGTTGTTGAAAATGATGTTTCCTTTGCCCCTGGCGCTATGGTAAGTGTGTGTGGTTCACCATCCTCCTCTATTACAGTAAATTTGATCAGGGTGTCTGGGGGAACAACTATATTTGGATTAACAGTTCCATGGTTAAAGTCCCATCCTGAAGCGTCTGCCCACAGTGTTACGTTGACAACGTGCTCCGGTCCACTGGAAGGAACTGGGGAAGGTATGAACTGTGGCTTGATGGGAACATCCAGTGCCAGAGCAACCGAAAAACCTACGATAACCAAAATTGCAAGTGCCATTACAATTCCCGTCTTATTTCCCATTATTATTTAGCACCTCCTGTAATGTTTATATCTGGCGGCGTGGGTGCAGGTGTTGTTACAGGTATCTCAGGACTTGTCGGGTTATTCTCCAGGACATTATCCATGGATATGGATGGCTGCTTCGTGTAACTTTTTGCCAGGTTATAGAGAAATATGAGCTGTGCTATTGCGATTATGATACCTCCGGCAATGGAAACGTCCTGGTACGGCTGGAATCTCGCGAAGTAACCGGCTGTTGCCCTGGGCATGCCCATAAATCCACCTATTCCCCATGCACCAGCCATTACTGCAGAACCCAGTGCAGTGAGATAGAAATGCCACCTGGCAAGTCTCACATCGTACTTTCTTCCTCCTGTCAGCGTTGGAAACAGCATGTAAATCCCGGCGAAAGTTATCCCAACCGTGAGGCCAAGGAAGATGAAGTGGAAGTGACCTGTTACAAAGTAAGTTCCATGGAGGAAATCATTGGCAGGTGCAGCAGATAGTATCACACCCATGGTACCGCCGATTATGAAATCTATTATACCATTGATCACGAATAGCATTGGAGTAGTGAGCCTTATCCTGTCAGCTGACCACAATGATGCAATCCAGTTAAATACCGTTATGGCAGACGGTATCACAACGAGAAAAGATGTGGTTCCAAAGAATATGTCCCAGGCAACGCCAAGACCTGAATTCATTAAGTGATGGCCCCAGACAAGCTCACTGAGAATTAAAAGAAGACCCAGACCGATAATGCCCGAATTGTAACTGTATATGGGTTTACCTGTGAATTTTGGTATGATCTCATAGATCAAACCAAAAGCAGGAATTATGGCTATGTACACAATGGGGTGACCCCAGAACCAGAACATTATGGTGAAGAGCAGTACCTGATGTGAAGCGGCTGTGAAGAAAATGGGGTTGAAGAAATCGTAGAATAGCATGCCGAGACCGACCATTAAAGTTGGTGCCGATGATATGGTCATCACAACGGTGAAAAGCATTGCCCAGGTGAAAAGGGACATCTCACTCAGCTTGATATCCTTCGATCTCTCCGAGGCAATGAGTTTTATAATAATGATACAATTGATAACAACACCGACGAATACCATTTCAAGACCAATAACAGCTAGCCAGTTGAAAACGCCCCCTCCGTATTCTGCCAGTTCAAGCGCCAGTGGGGGATAATAATACCACCTTGTTGCTGTTCTTGAAACCAGTATAAATATGCCTCCAAAGAGCCATATCCAGAATGCCACGGATGCATATCCACCCATGACATCTCTCTTCAGCTTCAGGTGGCTGGGAAGGAGATAATAGCCAAGGAAGAATGCCGCCCCCAAGGCAAACATGTATATCATCAATATGGCATGTTCCGATAGGAGAACATTATATTCATCCGGTGTGAGAAGATGGGGATTTGGATTTGTAAGGGAAAGCCTCATACCGAGACCAAAGGAACCAGCTATGAAGAAGAAAACCATCGATGCGAGAAGATACCTCAGTGCAATGCTTTTTGAATCATCATAAAGGAAAACGTTCCAGCTCAATAACCTGGGCTTCCCTGCAAGCTTATCCCTCACCATCTCGTTTGGTGATTCGTAACCCATGGATTCGGCCTTTTCCTTCAGTATGGTCTTTTGGGTTGATATATAATAAAATATGATCAGAAGAACAATTGCAGAAATAGATATTATTAATGTTATATAAAAGAGAAAAGACGTTTGACCTATTGATGTGGAAGACTGTGCTGTTATCATGCCACCGTTCATTTGACCACCGTCATGTAGCCTCTCATCTCGTAATGAAGTTCACCGCAATATTCAACGCATTCAAAGAAAAATACGCCGGTGTGTGTTGGTGTGAACTCTATGGTATTGTTCTGTCCCGGTACAGCATATATCTGTATGCCCATTTGAGGAATGAGAAGATCATGGATTACAGCAATATACTCTCCGGGAACAGATGTAACAACAAGTTCCACAGTTTTATTCACTGTCACGTTAAATGCATCAGTTGTGGAAACGCCTGATGAATTTGTGAATGTCCATGACCACTGTGTTCCCTGCACTTTTATTAGCTGCACATTGGATGAATTGTTGGCAGAAACATGGTTGTTTTCTGTTGCTATGCTGTTATGAACGTCTCCGATCCAGACAATGTTGATTGCACCCCAAGAAAGCAGGATAACAAGAACAGCAATTATCCATGCAAGTTCAATTTGTTTCTTGTTCATTTGAAATCCTCTCCCCCTGTAACAGGTGCAAATTCCTTAACTCCTTTAGTCCTGACAGGATGTAAAAGCAGGGTTATTGAGAAATATGCTGCACCAAATCCTGTCCCAACAAATGGCCCCAGGAAACTAATATCGGTTTCACCGGGATTTCCCCGGAACCAGAATGTAAGGCCGAATTCAAGAAGATAGCCAGCAACAATTGCAACTATTATGCCCTGGATCAGGAGATTTCTGACAACAGTCCTTCCAGATTCCATTAAGTCAACGAATCAAACGAAACTATTTAATTTTTGCACACTCTCTTTTGATATGGTGAGAATTTTAGTAGCCACTCTAAGCGGTCTACATGTGATCATGACTCATTAGCAGAAAGCACATGTCGTCGCTGACCCTGAATAGTGAAAGACCGTGTTCGTTGGCAAATTCCTGTGGTGCCGATGTCCAGTCAAAGTTGTCGACGATCATGATAAATTTCTTATCCATGAACTTCCACGCAGTTTCCAGCTCAAACTTCACGTGCTCATGTGTGTGGTTGGAGTCATGCATGAAAATACCTATTCTTCCGTATCTGGAGAGATTCTTTTCCAACGTATTCCTTGAATCCCCTATTATGAGTTCCCAGTTTTTCTTCATTTCTTCTGGAACAAGGAATCCTATCTTTTCCTCTTTTTCCTCGTTGCCATATCTCTTTCCAAGATCAAAGCTCAGAAGCTTTCCGCCATACTCCCCAAGTGCTGAAAGATATGCATAGCTCGTGCTGCCAGGTCCAACACCGGTTTCTGCAACTATCCCAGGTCTGAAAATCTTTGTAACGGTGTAAAGGAAGCGCAACTCACGCTCAGATACCTGCCAGAAATCCCTGTTGCCTATAATGGTTGATGTATAATCCCAGATCTTAGCCGATGTGTCATATATGCGTTTATATTCATTCTCATCAGAACGGAGGAACTTGATGAGATCAGGAAATCCTTCTTCCGGAACCGTCAAATTTAACCTCCTCTTCCACGTTCATGACAATGATCTGATTTTCAGGGCTCTCTGCTTTCCTTTTAAATTCGTCAGGGTCGGCCTTAATGAGATCAAAGGTGTTGTAGTGCATGGGAATGGTATATCTTGAACCTAGCAGCTTAACTGCCTTTGTTGCTTCTTGCACTCCCATGGTGTAGAAACCACCTATGGGTATCAGTGATATTAATGGACTATACAGATCTCTTATGAGTGACATATCGCCGAATATTCCAGTATCACCAGCGTGATACAGGGATAGGCCGTCGTCAATAACAACACCCATTGGTGGACCGGCATACTTTCCATTGTAGCCGGATGAGTGAAATGCCGGAACTGAATGGATTCTCACGCCGTCAACCACAGTGCTGCCGCTATGGTTTATTCCAACGAACTTCACATCCTTGAACTCATCCTGAAGCATCCAGGCCAGTTCCACCATGGTCACAACAGTGGCATTGTTCTTTTTTGCAATCTCCACGGCGTTTCCCAGGTGATCAAAATGTGCATGCGTTACAATTACAATATCTGCCTTAACATCATCTTTCTTTATCTTTGCAGCGGGATTCTGATCGAAGAAAGGGTCAATCAGGATCTTTTTTGTTTTTCCCACGGTGAATGCTGCATGCCCATGCCATCTTACCGAAAATTCGTTCGCCATGATTTATTATGACTGGATGGTATATATTTCTTTTACATGCGATGGGAACAGGGAACATTTTTTTCTCCTGGAGGATATGGTTACAATGGGTCTCATCATTGATCTTGCAGTGGGAAGCTTTCTTGGTGTTTCCCTTGCTGCACCACCGGGTCCAGTCACATCAATGATTTTGAGAAAATCCACCTCATCGGTTATGTCCGGGCTTTTCGTCGGCTTCGGTGCCATGACTGCTGATCTCATCATGATGGTCCTTTCCATCATCTTTGAAAGGGAGTTTGATTTAATAAGATTCGAGTTCTATTTCCTGATCTCCGGTGCCGCCTTTATCTTTATTATGGCATATTTTGTGGGAAAAAGTTTAGGTGAAAGTGTGGAAGAGGACCTTTCCGGATCATACAGGAAAGGTTTTTTGGTTGGCATAGGAAACCCCTTCCAGATAATATGGTGGCTAACATCCGGCATTGCTTTCTATCTTCATTTCGGTATTGGTGTATTTTATTTCATTTTCCTTGGCACAACTGGCTGGGTTTTATTCCTCTCTTATGTAACATTCAGAACATCAAGGGCCTATGGGGAGAAGACCGTGAGGGCAGCTTCGCTGCTTTCTTTCACAATACTTCTGCTATTCGGTTTTTATTTGTTATATGAGGCAGCGTCGATCCTATGATCTTCTTCTCATGACGGCAGCAAGAATCCCCAGGATGATAAGGACCAAAAGGAGAAAAACAATTAGATCGCTTTTCAGATTAAGCTTCACCGGCGATATGGTCTTTAACTTTGTTATGTTGTTAAGAGATATGACAAATGTTTCATTCTTTCCATTAACAATGAAGTACCCCTTGGCATAATATGTTCCAGTGGAATTTTCCAGTGTCACGTTATAATTGTATGTTCCGTTGGCAAGAAAGAATTCTTCATCGTTCTGGAAATGTGATAATGAAAAATTGTTTATCACCTGGCCACTTAGTACTAATCCATCAGATAGATTGAACTCTATTCCGATAGAATATAATTCCACATGGGTGAAATTGTGCATGAGGTCATAAGTGAGATTAAACGCATTAATGGAGCCGAGACCAGTAAGGAGATCATATCCACACTGAGCTTCGTAGAGTGAGTTTCTTCCCTTATCTATATCATAGAACGGATTTAGGAAGTGATTACTTTCACTGAAGTTCGAAGGCTCTGGATCATACTGAAGATTTCCCAGATCAAACAGTGAAGGGTCAAGAAAACCAACCTTTCCATGTCCACTGGTTTGGAGATAAGCATCTATTTCAGCAATTATTCCTGCCTCAACAGGAGAAGCTATGCTTGTTCCCCATGCAATATAATAATCTGGGTTATCATAATAACTTGTGCCTTCTACTGTTATGAAAACAACGGTATTGTTTGCGATGGCTCCTATATCAGGAACTCCCAGACCAGAACCATTCAGTATTCTGTTTGCTATGGAAAATTCCTCCCAGTATGGTTCTGAAACATTCTGGCATATTCCTCCCTGAGTGCCTACAGTACCCTGGCCATTCGAATATGCAGGAAGCATAAACCAGGCTGATTCGTTTGTTATGTCAAGATAATGGGATGATGATGAGACAGAGCAAACTTGAACAGTGGTTCCACCAACGGATATCATTCCATAGGTGTTGTTTTGCTGATTGCCCGGAAAGGACGCAAACGATCCCTCAACATATTTTTTACTGGATACATTGTCTCCGGAGTCACCGCTTGCTGCCAGGACAGTTATTCCAAGTGCATTCGCAGTTTCAACACAATGATCCCAACTTGGATATTTGTATGCGTTGCCATACCACGAGTTTGAAATGACGGAAACGTTTAGAAGCTGTGAAAATGAGGAATTAGGGTTAAGAATATAAGCAAAATCATTCACAAGCGATGATATCTGGTTTGATTCCGAGTATACATTGTATATGGAAGAACCGGGAGCAAGACTTCCCATCATCTCCAGGTCAAGGGTGTTCTCGAAGGAAGCACCAGTGGTGTCATAGGAAGCCGAAATTCCTGGCGGAGGAGCGCCGTCAAGTGGAACTCCATACACTTTAGCATGTGGCTCCCCTGAAGGTATGCTCTCGTTGAAATATGCATATATATCATTTGGATAGAAAGGTCCAACCGGATCACTGGCATTGGAATCATAGCCGGACCAGAGAATGGTGGCTTCAACTGAGTTTTTCGGTATCACCTTTTCGAGGAGTGGGACCTCGTCATATGCCACTTGCATATCAGATCCCCACAGAATCTGATTACCATTGTTCTGTAACGGAGATGGAAAGGTCGAGTTTGTAATGGAGTTAACTGATCCTATTGCAGTTTCGTGACCGAGGGAAAATTCCGCATGAGAAACATTGGAAAGACCTATTACGCCACATACCATTTGAGAGAGCCATGTGGGCAGCATGGGGGGAGCAACTGGGGAATAATACTGTCTCCCTCCACCGGAAACAACTGCAATCTGGCTGTGAAAGAGACTGGAGAAATATGAGGCATCGCCACTTACATACATGAGAGCCCTATCGGAATATGTTGTTATCTTGGCATTTCCCACGGATTCCAAATATGTCACTGCCCTGTTGTAAAACGTTGCGGATGGTTCAAACATACTGACAAACTGTTTCCTTGAAATATAATGCCCATAATATGGGCTAAGGGGATTGGAGACTTCGGAAAGATACTGGGAAAGGAGCGAGTTGTTGGTAAAATGAAATGTTATAACGACATTCATCTGGCCGCCGTAAATGCCATTCAAAGTGCAATTTTGAAAATTGGGAATGCCTTCTGCAGTAACATAAGAGAAAGAACCTGACACGCTTGTTCCACCAGCTGATTGGTAACTCTGAACAGGTAATGGAGAAATCATCAATAGTGATGATACAACGGCAGAAGAGAGAAGTATAACGAAAAATCTTTTCAATCAGTTTCCCTCCAATCACCGACAGTATTGCAAAACATAAGCGGGTCTGTGCTATACCGACTTTCCTCATAACAAGCAGAGGTCATTTTGACAGAAGCCTCACAGAAAGTCATAAGGAAATACTTGTATTTATAGGTTAATAAAGTAATGCGCATATTATTCTGTATTTGATCATTTACACAAGATGGTTACGCAGAAAATTCTTTAACAGATCTTAATTAACAGCATAAAGAATGGGAACCTTCAAAATCATTTTGCACGTAGTATTGATACTTCATTTCGATATTTAAAATGGTTTATTAATATCTGAGTGCACAGATAGAGCAGTAGGAAATATACAACAAGTAACCCATATAGATCAAGAATAAAATCATGGTTCATAAGGCAATTTTTCTGAAGAAGCTGTTATCATCGGCCTAACTGTATAAATGGATGCAGGGGGAGCTTGTTATGCTTATATCTATGGAGATTTTTCATGGACAATGCGCAGTAAAAGAAACCTGCTTGTTACCTCTGTTATCATCATGATAGTTTTCGCTTCAATGGGATTCTTTGAAACCGGTCATAATCAGGGTGAAGATATGGAATATCAAAATTCCAATGGAACAAATACCATTCTGATCCAGTGGTTTACTCAGATTGAAATGCGGGCAATCAGACAATTACAAAGGACACTCTGCCATTCTCAGCCAACAACGTACTGGTATTCTTTCGTCCCAGCTGGTCCGTAATCACAAAATGCAACATTGGATATGAGTATATTTGCAGGTTGGCAATCACTTTTTGAATTGGGATATTATTCAATTGCTTCTGGTTATTTATCTCTAACAGCACATCTGAACGTTTTGACCATAACATTCAGAGCCAATCTGAACAATAGGTGTACAATTACTCAGGAATTCAACAGCCCACTCCGGATGTCGTTCGATTAATATATTATATCAATGAATAATATTTGCCATGATTACATATTCATTGGTGTGACATTCTGATCCAGGTAATATCATTAAAATTCGTGTTTAGAATATTCTGAACTAAATCACGCCGGCTTGCTTTCCACTTCCTCGTCCTTTTCCTGATCTATGCCCAATGCCTGAAGAAATGCCCTGGACTTTGGGCCCATGAGAGATACTCTGTTCATTAGAGTTTCCTTGAAATCCTCTTCCACAGAAATCATCCTCTGTGTTTCCCTGACAAGTTGTGGAGAAAGAAGATCAAGGATCGTTTTTGCAAGTGGATAGACGCTCAGCGACTTAAGAACATCCTCTCCCATGTACTGAACCTTCGCCAGCCTCAGCCTGTGGTATTTCAAACCATCAATCTCATCCTTTATCTTTGTCATCATTGAAATTATTGTTTCCCTGTCCAGGCTGTTATTGAGGGCAGGTTGTGAAGTCAGGGATATTGCTTTAAGTGTGTCTTTGTAATCAACCTCAAGAAAAGTGGAGCCTCCACTGAATGAACAGTGGAATCTGAACACTGAACCGGTTTCCTCGTTTGTAAATACAGCAATTATGTTATTCTCATTAAGTGTGGCGAGGGAGAGAAAGTAAGAGTCAAACTTCTCTTTATCAACAGAAACATCCCTGCTCACCCATGTTTTTCCAAGCCTTACAGGTATTCTGAGACCCTTTGCAAGCTTTGCACCCGTAACACGATCCTTGAGCATATCAATCTCTGATGAGTTTAGAAGGTACTCATACTGAATGTCCCTGGAACAGTTGCATCTGTACCTTGATTCGTATCCGCCATCAACATACCTGACAGATATCTCGCTTTCAAGAATGGTTATTGGGTCCCTTGAAAAGAAAGATTCAAGTGCCCTTGTTGTCTTTAATCTGTAGGCTTCGAGATCCTTGCTCTTGCTCTCATATGACATGTCAAGAATCCTCCCAAGAATTTTCTCGTAGTCCTCCAGACTGCTTTTCACATAATCATTTATGTTTGAACTATAAACCTTGAACTCATCGAATTTTTCCTCGGCCAGGTAGTTCATGAGAACAGCGTTTACGTCAGAGAGTATCTGCCTTTCTCTCTTTAGGTGGTTTTCCTTCTCAACCTTTGCATTCTTTATCTCTGCTTCAAGTTCCAGTCCCCTTTCCGAATTTATGACAGCGTCAACAAGATCATTTATTACCTGTTTTACCAATTTATCACCGTGAGGCAGGTCTGAAGTTTGCATAGATCAACAAAGCCAATAGACAATCTTCTTTTAAATTATTTGTCATTGCAGGATAGATCATTTTGGCGAACCTATTATATTCGCACTCTCTGATAAACTTATCAGTGATGATTCTGCATAGGTGTTATTCTACACATTTCTCAGAAGGATTGTTTTTTATCCATTTTCATGTTCATAGAGAAAATGTGATCATGAAAGCTGCGTCAAAACAATGCCAGATTTAGTTCTTAGTGCATTAACAGCATGGGGAATAATGATCGATATTAATATTAATATGAAATATAATTTCCACAAAATCATAATAGTATCTTATATAATATTTATCTCATCAGATTCGGTGGTAATTTGGACTCCAAGTTGGAACCCGGGGAGAGTTATGGGCAAATACTGCAGAAGTTGAGGCTAGACATCAAGGCTGCTGCAGCACTGAGTAAAACAAGTGAAAGGTATAAGAATGCACTGACAAACGAAATTATCCTCTCACCTGATACAGACATTAGAGCATTTCTTGACCTCGTGTCACAGAAAAGAATGAGTAGCGGAAAAAGGCATTTTCTCATTGCCACAGGCGAGATTGTTTTTGCGGCCCTCCTTTTCTTTTTTGGTCTTTCCATACTAATTCCGGCATTTTTTGTTTATTCCAACCCTTCTGAGATCATCTATTACTTCCAGTTCTACGTCAATTCTTTTCTCCCCGTAAGTTTCGGATTGTATCTTATGCTGTCCGTCGATTTTCTGCTTTCCATTCTCATGCTCATTGGTGCTTTTTCGCTGATCAGGAGAGGTTCAGAGTCGCTGAAGGACGGAAATCTGCAGGTAACTGATTCACCTTGAGCACCATTAATACAAGAAAAAGATCCATAGCAAAGGCATACAAGGCATTCTCCGTTGTAATAGGGATACTGGTACTTCTGGCATCTGTTATACTTCTTCTAACAGTGCTCGGCTATTATCACAGCTTTTCTGGTCTGAAATTCCCAGAGGCGGTTTTGATATTCTCAACGCTGGCTGCCCTCATATCTGGAATTGCCATGATATCGTTTCTGCCAGAAAGCTACAGAGTGAGATTTGCTCGGCCATCCTTCAGATCAACAGTAAAGCCAGCATATGGTTTCGTCACGCTTTTCGCAGTAGGTCTTGGAGCTACCATAGGTTCACCTCTGTTCATAATACTGCCAGTGAATATCACCCAGTATGCCATTGTTTCTGTGATATCCCTGCTCATAGCTGGTAGTCTTTCGTACGCAATCTCCCTCATATACAGGGACATGTTTCGTTACACATTAAAAACAAAAGATGAGGTCATTGGTGGACCATCTTTCGTTAAAATAGCAACAGGGGAGAAATCAGCAAGGTACTTCATAGTCAGGTTCTCGATGTGGCTTGCAAATACTGCTCTTGCGGCATTCTCTGCAGTATTTTTCTTCACATTCACGTTTGAATCGTTTCCGCAGTACCTCAGCGAGATCGGTCTTTCAACCACTTACATTTTCTGGATAGAGATCTCCATAGTCGTTCTATTCTCCATATGGTTTGTCATAAATGCCTTCTTTGAAAGAAAGTTTCTGAAAAGCATAGGTTATGCTCAAATCGTTATGATAACCATAGTTGTTCTCATTTTAGTTGCTGAAAGCCTGACACTGGGATTCAGGGGAAACTGGAATTTTACTGGAATCTTTGACATAAGGCCAGGGAATATATATACCGACATATTTGAGAACACAGGCTTTCTTTTCATTTTATTTTTTGGCTTTCAGGAAATACAGGCACTCACAAGAGAGAGTGTTGATAGATCAAAAATACCATTATTCCATGGGAAGAATAGTGACCCTTATGCTGAAAAAAGCAAGTATTTTCCACTCAGCATGAGCTTGACAGTCGTCGTTGCCGGAGCAATTATGATTTTCAATGCTCTTGCAATATATTCTGTTCACCCGAGTCTCAGCGCTCTTGAGAATTCTTCAATACCTGCAATATACATAGCTTCCAAATATCTCGGCCCTGTTTTCATTCCCCTTACTCTTGTGGCATTTCTCCTTGCAACAATAACCACCTTCATACCGGCAATAATAGCTGCATCGAAACATCTTCGATCACTATCTGAGGATGGATTTTTCCCGAGGTCTGTAAGGCAGACATCGTGGTTATTCACCATACTTGTCATAGCCATACTTGCCATAACTGGACCAGATTTCCTTGTTAACATAACGGATTTTATGGTTCTGATCGCCCTGGGAATGATCTGTCTAGCTCCCTTCTGGCTGAGAAAGATAACCGGAAGTCTGAAGAAGAGGACGCTGCTTTATTCTGTTATAGCAGGAATCTTTTCCTTTATTGTTGATATCACTCTTTTTCCCGAGGATCCTATTGTTGTACTTGTAGGTATAATTGCAGTGGTTCTAAGCTTTTTTGTATATGATCTTATATCCATAGGAACCATAGGCCTTCAGCTATTTGTTGTTATGTTTGACCTTGTTGCGCTTTCATTTCTCATTAAATTTGCTTCCGGTTTCGTACTTACAGTACCAAAATTCATATCTTTATTTGGGGGCCTTAATGTCAACGTATCTGAAGTTCTTTTCATTATCCTTATAATATCTCCAGTTTTGGTTTCCATAAACATGTTTCTTGACATTTTTTTCATCAGGAGGACAAATTATTCTCCATAGAGGGAAGGATGATATTCTGGTGGCAAAGGAAGAAAACAGTGTTTATAATCCATGAACAATTATAAATACTACTTCCATATTGGTATTTAATGGGATCCAAGAAGAAAGCGGGTATTGCCATTGCTGTGGTAGTTATCGTAATTGTTGTTGTTCTCCTTGTTATTTATGTTATTCCGTTTCCTCCGCACTTTGGATACGCAAGCGAATCTCAGGTTAACTCTGCAACTGGATCAAAATTCACATCATCTTCTAACAACAGTAATTTTACAGGCCTATC
>JAMCUH010000040.1 GCA_023379435.1 Thermoplasmatota archaeon
GATGGTTGGTAATGGAGCAGGCGGAGAATAAATGGGTTGAACTCAATATAGGTCCTCAGCACCCTTCGACACATGGTGTATTGCGTCTTAAAGCTCTCCTGGACGGTGAGATCGTAAGGAAGGTTGAACCGATAATAGGTTACTTGCACAGAAATGCAGAAAAGCTGTGCGAGGAAACGTTCTACTGTGATAACCTCATTTATTTTGACAGAATGGATTACGTTGCATCCATGCTCATGGAGGAGGGTTATCTTCAGGCTGCTGAGAAGATACTGAACATACCACCACCGGAGAGGGCCATGTGGATAAGAATGATCATGAGCGAATTGAGCAGGATAGCATCACATCTTGTCTGGGTCGGTGCTTTTGGTCTTGACCTAGGCATGCTGACACCATTTTTTTATTGCTTTATGGCAAGGGAACAGATTCTCGATATTTTCACTGAAGCATGTGGATCAAGGCAGGAAACAAATTACATGAGCATTGGCGGTGTCTACCAGGACTTCAATGATAAGATAATAGGGAAGATAGAGAAGGCTGTAAAGGAGCTTCCCGCGAAACTGGAGGAGATCTACGGTCTCTTCATAAATAATGACATATTCTTTTCCCGTACCAAAGGGATCGGGATTCTGTCAAAGGAAGTTGCAATTGACTATGGCGTAACAGGACCGATGTTAAGGGCATCTGGTGTTCCCTACGATGTTAGGAAGGATGAACCATATCTTTTCTATGATAAGGTTGATTTCGATGTGCCTGTATCGCACAAGGGTGACGTGCTGGCAAGATTCCTGGTTCGGTTTGAGGAAATGAGGCAATCACTCAGGATAGTTGCCCAGGCAATTAAGAAACTTCCAGAAGGCCCATATTTCAACCAGAAATCAAAGAAATCCATGATGGTAAGGCTACGTGGTCAGGGGGAGGTTTATTCCAGGATAGAATCAAGCAAAGGAGAATTTGGTGTATACATAGTTGGTGACGGAAATGTCAAGCCCTATCGTGTCAGGGTCAGGAGTCCCACTTTCAAGAATCTTTCTGTTGTGCCTGTTCTCGCAAAGGATGTTATGATTGCTGATCTCATTGCAATAACAGGTTCCACAGACCTTGTATTCGGGGAGATTGACAGATGACATCGATGACCATTCTTCTGAGATTATATTCGGTACTTAAAGGAGCAGGGCCATTCTGGGGTCATGCCATATCCTATGTCATTATGGCCATAATCATGCTTATTTTCGTGGCAATAGCTCTTGTGGGGATGATCTACCTTTTCAGAAAGTACATGGCAAGGCTTCAGAGAAGGATCGGCCCCAACAGGGTGGGAAAATTTGGTATATTCCAGTTGATTGCAGATGCTTTGAAGCTGGTGGGAAAGGAGAATATTTTTCCGGGAGGAAGGGACGATCTTCCATACAAGATCGCTCCGATGTTTGTCATCTTCGGGCTTTTTGCAGCCTTTACAGTTCTACCTTACGGCTTCTTTCCGTACTTTGGTAACATAACAGTGACCAACAGCAGTGTTTCCATCATACTTTTATTTGCATTCATAGCCATAATGCCCATTGGTGAGGTTCTGGCAGGCGTGAGTTCAAGGAACAAATATGCCTTGATTGGTGCTTTAAGAGCGGTTGCAAAGGATGTTTCCTTTGAGGTTCCAATGATGCTTTCCGTCATTGCCGTTGTTCTCATGAGCTCTGCAAGAACCACATCCGCTCTTAACCTTCAGAGTATCGTGGAAACGCAGTTCATACCATTCGGCATAATAGAACCCCTTGGCATCTTTGTTTTCTTTGTTTCAATGGTGGCAAGAGCATCCTATGCACCATTTGATCTCGGTGAAAGCGAGAGTGAGCTTGTTTCCGGATTTTCAACGGAATATACCGGAATGAGGTTTGGCATATTCTACATGGGTCTCTTCGGATCCATATTCCTTGGTTCTCTCGTTCTGAGCAATCTCTACCTTGGAGGTTACAGCGGTCCGTTTGGAACAACTGTGGGCTGGGTCTGGCTCATGGTGAAATCGCTCATTCTCGTGTTCATATTCTTCACCATATGGCTTTCAATGCCAAGGATGAGAGTGGATAAATTCATGAATTTCGGATGGAAGTATCTTCTGCCGATTGCTTTTGTCAACCTTGTGCTTTCAGGATTCATAGCACTGGGTCTGGGGTGGTAATGTGATTAAAATAAAGGAGATAGAGGAACCAAAGAAGCCAATACCAATACTCGGTATCATGAAGGGGATGGGAATGCTCAGCAAGAACCTTCTGAAGAAACCTGTCACTGTTCAATATCCGGAACAGATGCCAGAGATACAGGACAGGTTCAGGTTCAGGATCTTTCTGAAGCTGGATGATTGCGTTGGCTGCACGCTTTGTGAACAGGTATGTCCAAACGGAAGCATCAAGATGGAACACCTTGACAGGGATAACCCCAGGAATAAGAGAAAGATATATCCGGATGTGAACTTCGGAACCTGCACGGTATGCAGAAACTGTGAGGAGATCTGCCCAACAGTGGCCATATACCTTACCCACGAATTCCAGACATCAAGGACAAAAAACAGCTTCCTGTATTCACCCACCGAACTTGCAATGCCTGAGTACGAGGTAAAGAAATGATATATTACACTGTTATTTTTCTCATATTCTCCATAATGCTGATAATTTTCTCATTAAGATCAATATCTGCGAAGAATATTGTCCATTCCATTGTCTGGCTCTCACTTTTTCTTTTCGCCCTTTCTGCGCTTTTCTTCTATCTTGGATCCAGCCTGATAGGAAGCCTTGAGATTCTGGTATATGTTGGTGCCGTTGTTACGTTGCTGGCTTTCACACTGATGCTCACTGGAGGTAAGGAATTTGAATAAGAACCTTTACAGAATTGCGGCCATTATCTTCTTCCTGGTTTTCTTCGTTGAGGTGATAAGGATAAGCATTCCATTCACAATGGTTGTGCAGAATCTGCAGAGTGTCAGTACACTGCTATTCACAACCTATCTTGTACCATTCGAGCTTTTATCCCTCATACTCGTTGGCGGAATCATAGGCATGTTTTACATTGCAGGGAGGGAAAGCTGAATGTATTTTGCTGTGGGAGCCACTTTATCTCTGATCCTATTCGTCATAGGTCTCTACGGTGTGATGGTATCCAAGGTGGGAATCAAGATGCTTGTATCCATCGAGATAATGATCAATGCTGGAATCCTGAATCTTTTACTTGTTGCAGCAGGAAGCATGCAACCCATTGTCCTTGCTCTTTTCGTTATAGGTATTGCTGCTGTTGAGTCTGTGGTGGGCGTGAGCCTGCTTGTTGCCATATACAGAAAATTCGGTAAGATCAATGTATCACTGCTAAGTACACTGAAGGAGTGAAAAGATGTTTAACATTGCCTGGTTCATATTTCTGTCCCCTTTTCTTGGTTTTGTACTGATACTGCTATTCGGTAACCTCAACAGGCACATTCCCGGCATTGTCAGTTCATTATCCATCCTGATTTCATTCATCATATCAGGCATCATATTTCTGACGCTGAAATCATCTGTGATATACCAGAGCTATGCCTGGTTCTTCTCCATCAGGTACGGCGTGTATATTGATCATCTTTCCATTGCCATGGCTCTCATGGTTTCCTTCGTATCCCTGATGATCCACATATTTGCATCCTATTACATGAAAGGTGATCCCAACAAGAGGATCTACTTTGCTGAGACATCCCTGTTCACCGCGGGAATGCTTGGTCTCGTCATTGCATCCAACCTTGTGTTCTTCTTCCTTTTCTGGGAGCTTGTTGGTCTCTGTTCGTATCTTCTCATAGGATTCTGGTATTTCAAGCCAAATGCAACTGCGGCAGCAAAGAAGGCATTCATCGTTACAAGGGTTGGAGACATGCTTTTCCTCATTGGCATGGCACTTCTCTACACATACCTCGCTCCCATAACATCCAGTCCCCTGAGCATACCATACCTCGTGACAAATATACCGGTGCTTGTCAAGGATCATGTTATTACGGCATTCCAGATTGGTCTTGTTTCGGTCCTCTTTCTAGGTGGCGCGATAGGAAAATCATCACAGTTTCCGCTGCATGTATGGATACCTGATGCAATGGAAGGCCCAACAACAGTATCTGCCCTGATACATGCCGCAACCATGGTAACGGCAGGGGTATACCTTGTTGCCAGAATATTTCCTCTATTTCTCAGCTCATCTTCCTTTGCGCTCTATGCCGTGCTGATCATAGGATCATTCACTGCAATATATGCCGGAACTCTTGGCATAGTGATGAATGATATCAAGAGAGTGCTTGCATATTCCACCATAAGTCAGCTCGGCTACATGATGGCCGCCCTGGGTATAGGAGCGCTCATCGGTGCATCTGCAATCTCCCTTTCCATATATCAGCTCATGGTTCATGCCTTCTTCAAGGCAACGCTTTTCCTGGCAGCAGGCGCTATACTCGTTGCCCTCATGGATCTCCGTGACATAAAAAAGATGGGTGGATTGTGGAGAAAGATGCCCATAACAATCACATTGATGTTATTTGCAGCTCTCACTCTTTCTGGAATATATCCAACGGCAGGGTTTTTCTCGAAGGGAGCAATCATAGCAGCATCATACAGCTATTTCATTCACTATTACTCATTTTCGTCCATCCTGCCTTATTTATTCCTTCTTTTTGGCGAATTCTTCACTGCTCTCTACACGTTCAGGATGTTCTTTTTGGTCTCACTGGGAAAGCCGAGATCATACCTGGCAGAGCATGCCAGGGATCCACCATACTGGGCGCTTCTTCCTGTTGGAGCACTTGCCGTTTTATCTCTGATATTCGGCATATTCCAGGGATCGTTTTATCATTACATTGAGAGCAGTTATTCTGCCATTTCTGTTCCTGTGTTAATACAGTATCTGCCGCTCATAATTGCCCTCCTGGGCATACTGACCGCATATCTATTCTTTGGCACGGAGAGATGGAAGACATCCAAGCTTGAGAAGAGAAAGATACACAAGGTACTGAAAAACAAGTACTATCTGGATGTTCTTTTCACGAACATAATAGCTGAAAGGGTGATCTATCCGGTTTCATCCGCCATCGGAAGATTTGAGGCAAGGTACAACAAAGGGAACGAATCCTTCGGAGGCGGAATCATCGGGATCGGATCATTTTTCAAAAAACTTCAA
>JAMCUH010000041.1 GCA_023379435.1 Thermoplasmatota archaeon
ATAGAAAATCAACCGCGTAGTTGACCAGCGCCAATTCAAGCTTAAGCAATCTGTTTTTCAGGAAGTAGAACCTGGAGCCTGAAATTCTTGCTGCACTCTCAAGATCTGCAATTTTAAGCTTCTCCATGAGGTCTACATGGCTTTCCGGCCTTTTACTGAGCACATTATAATCAGAAGAATTACCAGAGTTTGAGAGGAAATATTCCAAATCTTCACTGAATACCTTTGCCTTTCCAAAGTACCTGACAAGTTTATTGTTCTCATCACCCTTGCATACAGGCACGGTATCATGCAAAACATTTGGTACCTGAAGAAGCAGCGACTCCCTTTCTTTTTCCAGAGCCTTCATTCTTTCTTCAAGTGTAAGAATCTCGGAATTTATCCTCTTCACATCATTTCTGATTTCCGAGGAATCTTCTTTTTTCTTTGCAAGATCTGCAATTTTCAGGGAGAGCTCATTCTTGAGATGCTTCTTTTCGTTAACCTGTTTCAGCATCGATCTCCATGATGTATCAATGTCAATGACCCTGTCCACGATTTCCCTGCCAAATCCCCTTTTCTCGCAGGATTCGTAGAAGATTTTTGGATTCTCCCTGAGGATCCTTATGTCTATCATCTGGAGTTGAATAGTAAACTGATATTAATATAGATAACAATGGTGAAAATATGGATTCAGATCATATCAAAGCAGGGTTATTAATAAAAATATAAAAGTAAGCTGCTTTAATAGGATGTGATTCTGTTATTTTAATCAAGTGATGTAATATCGTATCCGTCTTCTTCCCCGTTATCCTCAACAGACACCCACGGCTTTATTCCGGTTGATCTCACCCTTACGGGCACCGAATTCTTTGACTTGGTGTAGACCACCGCTCTCGATCTGTTCATGTTGGTGTCAACCAGAAGGTTCTCCTGTGATTTGAACTGTGAATATGTCCCACCAACATAGCTGAAGATCACAAGTGTTATGAGTGAGCTTGGCACTATGAGTGCAACGGTCTTTATGAGTCCATAACCGGCATATAGATCGGTGAATATGCTGGACGATGCAGTGAGTGGGGACTGTGCAAGTGCGGATATACCGCTTGTCAAATATCCTCCCAGCATACCAAGAACACCGGTTTTTATCGGTGTCAGCAAAAACATCAGAAACACCATCACTGCCGCAGTGATCAGGGAGCTTTCAAGAGCTGAAACGGAACTTCCCGATTTTCTTCCTGATATGTATCCAGCTATGGCGGGACCTGCTATGGGTATCCACCATAACATCATGGCAAAGACAAAGGCAAATATGGCACCTTTTCCAGGTGAATATGGACCCTTTCTCACCTTTTTACTTTGCCTTATCTGTTTCACTATATCTGACCTTGCAGGATATCTTGTATCCCCACCATATGAAGAATTCCTGAAAGACATGATTGTCTGACAATGATATACAAAATAATACTTAAGGTTATCTATTATTGCGTGTATATTATTTCACAATGAATATTGTAAAATATTCACGCGCCGTACTTTTCAGACCTGTCCGACATCTGCATAAGATATCTCATCACCTCTCCGCTTTTGATTCTCAATGAACCATCTGCAGAAGCAACCTCGTTAAATGCATTAACACGGTCTCTCCTGCATCCTTCCGTATACAGTAATATTGGAACAGGATCTCCTGAATGTTCCCCAACACTGCATGGAGTTGAATGATCGCCGGTGATACAGATAACGTTCCCGGAGCCTGCCGGAATCAATCTCTCAAATGCTTTATCTATTCTTTCTATAACTTCCTTCTTGAGAACCGGATTTCTGTCATGCCCTGCAACATCGGGGCCCTTTATGTTAACCAGAACAAAGTCGTATTTGCCAAGAAGATCCAACGCCGTGGAAATTTTAGCATCAAAATCTGAGTTCACAGTTCCTGTCATCCTTTCATTCTTATGAATTTCCATGCCAGCGAGCGAAGCTATTCCGGTTATTATGGGAACACCCGCAACGCACGCGGCCTTCAGGCCAAATTTAGATGAAAAATCCTGAAGTTCAGGAACAATGCCGGCACCCCTGATGAGAAGCTCGTTTGCCTCGGGCAATCCATGTTGCTTTCGCTTACTGTTTGACGGAGACTCACGAAGAATCTTCCTTGCAGTGTCAAGATATTTGTTTAGAACCCCTGCAGTGAACTTTCCAGATTCTGATTTTGCCTCTATTCTTTTAACACGTGCGCCGGCTGAGTGAGGATCAGAATCACTGACATCCGGTGATAGATCCTTTCCTCTCATGACAAGAGCAGCCCTGTGTTCAACCCCCTCCTTTACCAGGAAATCAATACCGTCAATATTCATGGATATTTCTCTTGCAAGTTTTCCCGTTTCCATGGAGCTTCTGCCTGCTCTCCTGTCTGTAACAGTACCACTGGGATCCACGGTTGCGAAATTAGCCCTGAAGGCTATGTCTCCGGGTTTGACATTTATCCCCAGCCCCATGGCTTCAAACGGTCCTCTGCCGGTGTAAACCAGGGAAGGATCGTAGCCCAGTATTGAAAGATGAGAAGTGTCAGATCCGGCCACAACCCCAATGTCAACAGGATACATGAGACCGTTCGTTCCCATGCCTGCCAGGCGATCCATGTTGGGTGTGTAGGCATACTCAAGAGCGGTCAAACCGTTGAATATAGCGTTAGGCCGATCACCCAGGCCGTCTATGACAATGAGCAAGATATTCTTCATATGGAGAAAATAATGTATCAGTTTAAAAAGATAGTTCTTGTTGAATCCCTAAGATACTCTCATCACTTATCATGATAATTTCGTAACAGTTGTGCATGGCTCATGGAATGTAAAATTCAAAAATGATTAAATAGGGCTCATAAATTCACCTCTGGTGACGGCCATAACAGCGGGGAAACACCCGGTCCCATTCCGAACCCGACGGTAAAGCCCGCTGTGCCCTTCATGTGTACTGTCTTCCGCGAGGGGACGGGAAGTGAGGGTCGCTGTCATTATTCTCTTTTTACGGAAAAATATTAAGACAAATTGAAATAAAGAACTATGAGTGTAAAGCTTTCTGAAACGGAAGATGAAATCCTTCAGTACATAAAAAAATTCTCAGAGGATGAGCTCAAACCTCTTGCCCGAGAAATAGATTCAAGTATGCAGATACCTGAAAGAATAATCAAGCGGATGAAGGACCTGGGCTTCTTTTCCATTTACATACCCGAAAAATACGGAGGTAACGGTCTTAGTTTCACACTTTTAGTCAGGATAATAGAAGAAATGTCCAAGGCATGTGCAAGTACAGCCTTGATTCTCGACGGTGCCCTCACACTTTTTGCAGAACCTCTTATCATGTTCGGCAGTGAGGATCTTAAGAAGAGATATCTTCCCAGAGTGGCAAATGGATCTGTTGGAGGACTTGCCATTACGGAACCTGGTGCTGGCAGCGATGCAGCATCAATCAGAACGACTGCGGTCAAAAAAGGTGATAAATTCATGGTTAACGGCTCAAAAATCTTCGTTACCAACGGGAGAACATCCGACTTCTTTGTATTTGATGCTGTGACATCACCGGGAAAGGGATCGAAGGGCATTACCACATTCGTTGCAGAAAAGGATACTCCCGGTCTAAGAATAAGCAGGGACATACACAAGATGGGAATTAGAGGCTCAAGCACAGTGGAGATGGTTTTCAATGACATGGAAATTCCAGAGGAAAACATGGTCGGTGAACTGGACCAGGGATTCAAGGTTATTATGAATACCCTTGATGCCGGTAGGATTGGCATAGCAGCACAGGCTATCGGTATAGCCCAGGGGGCTCTTGATGAGGCCATCCAGTATATGAAACAGAGGAAGCAATTTGGAAAATCCATCTCAGAATTTCAGGGGTTACAGTTCATGATCGCTGACATGGCAACCAGGATTGAGGCATCCCGTGCATTAACCTATGATGCAGCAGAATTATGGGAAAAGAAGAGTGGGGATTCAGTCAGGATATCGTCAATGGCAAAACTGTTCGCGTCCGACACTGCGATGTCTGTCACTACTGACTGCGTGCAGCTTTTTGGCGGATACGGATACACGGTGGATTTCGATGCCGAGAGGCACATGCGGGATGCCAAGATTACCCAGATATACGAGGGGACCAATCAGATTCAGAGACTAATAATTGCCAGAGAGATCCTGAAACAATGATACGAGTGGGATGTTCAGGATGGAGCTATTCCGACTGGGAAGGTGTTTTCTATCCCAGGACGAATAATGACAGACTTACCTATTATTCGCACTTTTTCAATACTGTTGAGATAAACAGCACTTTCTATTCAATCCCGTCAGAAAAAATGGTTCAGGGATGGTTAAGGAAAATTAGAAATGAAAAAAATTTTACATTTTCCATAAAACTTCCCAGGGAGCTGAGTCATGATCTTGTTATCAGAAACCCTGAAAGAGCAGTTTCCTATTTGGAAGCATTCAGTTCCAGTGTGATCCATCCCATATATGCCGAGAATAGACTCTCAGCTGTTCTTCTTCAACTTCCACCATATTTTTCCACGGAACACATGGACAATTTAGTAAAGTTGGGTAGAAAAATGGCCGATGACCCTTTCCATTACTGGGTTGAATTCAGAAATAAAAATTTGTATGATAACCAGGAAGAATACAACAGGTTAATGGAAATTGGTCTTGGTATAGTCACCATAGATAGCCCTGAAGCGAAGATTTCTCACATTATGGGTAAGGAAGAGGCTTATGTGAGATTGCATGGCAGGAACATGGCAGAATGGTTCAACAAAAATTCGGATAAGATGGAAAAATATGACTATCTTTACACCAGCGAGGAAATAAGGGAGATATCCTCACTGATAGGCGAAAAGGCAAACGAGTTCAGGGATATCTATGTTTATTTCAACAATCATCCGTCGGGGAAGGCACCAAGGAACGCAGTTAATCTTATGAAACTGCTTAACCTTCCATTAAATCACCAGATGCATGACAGCCTTGACACTTACCAGAACTGATTTTTAATCAGCACCTGAAGAAATAACATTTAAGGAAATATTAGGCTGAAACTTTTCATTCACCGGGCTCATACAGAACAGAATTAAGGCTGAAAATACTCACTAGGAAAATCTTATTATAAGCGTTTTGATTAGTTGATTGCAGTATATTGCAGACTATTAGAGTGTAAACATAATGACGAATAAGGAATATAAAAAAAGGAAAGCGGAAAGGCAGGCCCAGAACAGGAAGATGGAAGAGGCCAAGCAGACCAGGATGAATTTTACCAGATTAATTTCCATTATTGTTGTTGTTGCACTTGTTGCGGTAGTAGGCGGCTTGTTTGGTACAGGCGTTATACATGTAAGTCTCGGAGGTTCATCATTTTCTCCACCCTCATCAACTCCCTTCGGAGGATATGAACAGATTTCTGCCTCCTCATATGCCACCGGGAACAATGTGACGATCTATTATTTCTCATGGTATGGCTGTCCGTACGGAGCCACCGATTCCTGGTCTTTCTATGAAGCAGTTTCTCAGTATCTTGGTGTAAATATTTCATCATATGTATCACCACACTATTCTTATTCCAATGATGTTGATCCAAACACTCCCGGTCTTATATTCACATCATTCCACATAAAGAATCTCTACTTTGATCCCATATATGTTTACAATCAAACCATGACCGGAACAGTTAATAATGTACCAATTGCACAGTCCGATCTTGTTCAGGAAGGTCTAAGTGAGATCAACAGCTCTGTTCCATCTGCAATATCGGCACTTGAATACAAATATCTTGCAGTTATTCCCATCAGCGGGTCAAACGTACCAAGCTTTTATGGATTCTCGCTTCATCATGTCAATACAAATATTATAGTTGCGGGAGCCAAGGGCGCATGGCTTTTCAACGGCCCCATATACAGTCCATCCATACTTTCTGGGCTCTCTCCCCAATACGTTCTCAATGATCTCAGCAACATAAACATCGGGGGAGTCAGCGCTGTTCTCCATGCCATAAATTCTGTTGCATGATTTGATTTTAATTCATGAAATCATGTTATGAGAAAATGAAGTTATTTCCGGTCTTCCCTGGAGACAAGAAAATCCTGGATAACGTCCCGGGCTTTTTCCCTTCTTTCCTGATGCTTCTCAAGAAATGAATTGATCTTCTCAATGAGGATACTTTTGAGCTCGCCGGTAAGGAGCGCCCCACTCTTGTAATCATCCTCTATTTTCTGAAGCTTGCGGTCATCAGGCTCGAAAAATATTTTGAGCCACTGGAAACTCACATCGATATCGGGATTTCCTCCCAGTTTTCTGTGCTCCTCTATGGTGGGTTGTCCTCCGGAAAAAGCATACTTCTTTATTTTCATCTCAACGGTTTTCGGATCATCGGTCAGGAAAATGGTGCTGTTTGGGTCAGAAGAGCTCATTTTTCCGGAAACACCTGAAAGGGGAGGAACAAATATGCTTTGAATGCTTGCGGGCTTATAATATCCAAGTTTGGGAAGAACATCCCTTGTTACCCGGAAATGAGGATCCTGATCCACGCCATGTGGTATAAGGCACGGCACATTCCTTCCCTCCCTGACACTTTCCAGAATCGATGGTACTGCCTGAATGCTTGTATAAAAAATGAAGCCTATATTTGTCGATTCGTTAAAGCCGAAGGCAGCTTTGACAGTGGAATAATTGATCTTCTTTGCTATCCTGATGGCATTCCTGTATAGAATATCGGCATTATCTGTATCAATGAGAATCTCTGTTTTCTTTTTGGAAAAACCTAAAGCTATGATATCAAGGATATTATCCATGGCGTATCTTCTTGTATCGCTGAGATCGAGGGATTCATCGGACAGGAACTTTTCGTCATCCGTTATCTGGAAAATCAGTTTGGAACCAAACTTGTCCTGAAGCCATTTGGTCATGGTCCATGGAATAAGGTGACCAATGTGCGTTCTTTCAGATGGGCCCCTTCCTGTATAAAGGTAAAATTTTTCACCCTGATCATATCTGTCAAGAAGCCAGCCAAGGTCACGATGAGTGAAAAATACACCTCTTCTTAGCATGAAATGTAGATCTCCACCGGTGTACTTACTGATCCTTCTCAGGAGAGTACCGGTTATGGGTTTTGTTCCAAATTTCTTAATAAGTTTCTGGTAGTCTACGTTTCCACTGACGGAATAAGGTGTCACACTAAAATTACTTTTCACGGGCATGATCTTTACAGTCCTTCTGCATCACTTGCAGTGAAATTACTATGGCAGATACTCTATAAGGATTTTTAACTTTGGTTTCTCATTTGCCTTTTTCATCCATTCCTGGAATATATTTTTACATTGCCAGTCTAAATTTAAAAAAACATGCGAAAGCATCCCTAACGCTTCTATTTTTTTATTACAAGCATAGAAAATACTCTTTTACAATAACATTCTGATCATTCTCAGATGATGTATTGTTAATGTTTTAAGACACCTTGAAATCATGGTAGGTGCAGGATAATGGAAAAAAACCATCATTTGGAGACGCTATAAAATTCAGAATAAACGGGAAGGACCTATCAGGAAGGTTCATTTCTTCCGACGGGGAGTTGGCTGTAATAAAACTTGACAGCGGTTATAACATATCTGTGCCGCTTGATGAGATAGATATTGGGGAAATCAGGAGCAACGAAAGTAGAAAGGAAGTAGAATACAATGACACTTTTGGCACAGGCGATAAGAAAATACTGATGCTTCATACCGGAGGGACAATTGCGAGCAGGGTAGATTACCTCACAGGTGCGGTCAGCCCTGTTCGTGACATTGGATTTCTAAGACCAGGACTGAGGGGGCTTGAAAAAAGTATCACTGTGCAATCAAGGATAATTGGAAACATTCTGAGCGAAAATATGACACCACAGGACTGGATCAATATATCCAATGAGATATGGAAGGAGATCCACAATTATGATGGAATCATCGTCACTCATGGGACGGATACGATGACATATACCGGCTCAGCACTTTCATTCATGTTCGAGAAACTATCTGTCCCAATTATCCTCACAGGATCTCAGAGAAGTTCAGATAGACCCAGTAGTGATTCTTTTCTTAATATAGGTGCAGCCATAAGGGCAGCACTTGAGGACATCGGAGAGGTATGTATATCAATGCATTCTGATCTTTCAGATGAGTCTATAAACATAATAAGGGCAGTTAGGGCCAGGAAGATGCACACATCCAGGAGGAACGCCATTAGATCAATGGGTTCAGGCATCGTTGCAAATGTTTCTGGTGATCACCTGACGATGCATGAGCATCTTTCCAGGAATAAAGAATCCATTTTGAAAAACAAGCTGGAAAAGAGAGCATCATTGTATTACTTCTCCCCGGTCTCTGATCCTGAAGAGTTAATCTCCACACTTCGTGACAAGAAGATTGCTGTTATTATGGCCACAGGTCTTGGTCACGTGGCTGAAAGGATTATCGGGCCTATCAGGGAACTTTCTGAAAGCGGTGTAAGGGTGATCATAACATCCCAGACCATAAACGGAATGGTTGACCTTGATGTCTATTCAACCGGCAGGAAAATGAAATCCGCCGGTGCAATATCTGCGCAGCGAATCCTCCCGGAAGTTGCTCTTGTCAAGGCAATGTGGGTTTATGCCAATTATCCAGAGAGTGAATTCACGGAGAGGTTCCAGGAAAACATGAGGGGAGAGAACCCCGGGAGGGAGATCATTGAAGGATCTTAAGGTGGGATTGGAGATACATATACAGCTCGATACCGGAAAACTTTTCTGCCAGTGTTCCACTGGAGACTTCTACGATACAGGTGAGACCTTCAAAAGATCTCTCTATCCAACATCGGGAGAACTTGGCCTTATTGACAGGGCAGCAATCTTTGAATTATCCAAAGGCAGAAACTTCATTTACAGAATATCCAGTAATTCCTGCCTCGTTGAAATGGATGAGGAACCTCCTCATCCCATGAACAGGAAGGCAATAGCAGCCGCATTCTCAATAACAAAGGCTCTTGGCTGCCATATTTTTGACACATGGTTCCCCATGCGTAAGATAGTTGTTGATGGCTCTAACACGTCAGGTTTTCAAAGGACAACCCTTGTTGGTATTCAGGGTTCCATGCCTCTCCATGAAAAGAGAATAGGAATAACAACTGTGTGCCTGGAGGAAGATTCTGCAAGGCACATCTCACAGGAAGGCGATACAACAATCTATTCGCTGGACAGGCTTGGCATTCCTCTCATAGAGATATCAACTGATCCCGACATGAGATCTGGTCAGGAGGCCGAGGAAGTTGCAAAGAGAATAGGTGAGATGGCCATATCAACAGGAATGACAAGAAACGGCGCAGACTCCATAAGACAGGATGTTAACCTATCCCTAGGTTACGGGAGGGTGGAAATAAAGGGGGTGAGCAAACTTTCACTGATCCAAAAGGTGGTCTCCTATGAGGTCAACAGACAGCAGGCCATAGCAAAGGCAATTGATATTTTCAAATCACGTATGAACAGAAGCAGATTCTCTGTTGATTATATCCCGGAAAATGAAATACTGAAAAATTCAGGAAGTAAAATGATACGTAACTCACTGCTGAAGGGATCAAAGGCTTATCTAATAAAACTCCCGTTCCTCCATGGTCTTCTGAAGGCAGGTGAATTCAGGCTGGGGAAAGAAATAGCAGATTCCCTGAAGCCATATGGTGTTGGCGGCCTTATCCATGGGGATGAGCTACCCGGATATGGGATAACGGAGGAGGAAAAGGAAAAGTTAAGCGCTGCTATGAATGTGAACGATAAGGACTCATTTGCCATATTGTTACTTCAGGGGCAGGATATAAACGCCATATGCAGGATTATTGAAGAAAGGATGGGGAAACTTTTGTCCCTGGACCTGTCTGAGACCAGGGGTGCAGGCAGCGAAGGAGAAACATACTTTCTCAGACCACTTCCGGGCAGGGAAAGGATGTATCCCGAGACAGATATACCTCCTGTATTCATTACAAAATCAATAAAGGAGGAAGCCGAAAGGATCATGGTGATGAATGAGGATCAGATGGTTGATATGATAAGGAGCAAATATCACATTTCTGAAGTGGATTCGCTCTCAATTATTAAGAACGGAAAAATGAACATGTTCAGGTCACTTTCAGATATAGTTGGACCGAAGATCGCATCCAGGGTTGTCATACACACTTTACCATCACTGGAAAAGGAGTTCGGCAGGACACTATCTGATCACGATGTTGTGGAACTTGCCTCTTTTTTGAAGGAGAAGGGGTATGAACAGCTTTCAATGGAGCATGCATTGAGATTGATGATGGAACGATCCATCGGTCCGGGGGAAGCAGCGCAGGACCCTTCAATAATACCACTGGATGAGGAAGAATTACGTAATTTTGCTGGAAGGATAAATTCTGATACCAGGAATGTGAATGCCTTCATATCTCTTCTTAGAAAGGAGGCAGGTAGACCATTCGATCCTTCCATTGCAGTAAAAATATATTCTGAGTACCTAAAAAAATAGATAATTCTTCTTGGAAGATTATGTAATTTTCATTACAGATTGAATATTTCCCGATAAATCATTAAATAATATTTTGCGATAATGGAGTATGTTTGGTGGGTATATCCCGCTGGTTATCATACTGATCCTGTTAATGTTGGCGCTGGGAGGCGGTCTTGCTGCCATGCCAAGCATTGCCGCAAGCAGGATAAGGAAGAACAACAGGATATCCCTTAAACCATCGGATATTATTAAGAATCTTACAGATAGTCAGTATCCAGAGGTAAAGGATAACTCTTATCTTGAACCATACGAGTCTGGTGAGGTTTCGAAGGGCAGTTTTGGATCCTACGTGAACATCCAATATTATGCCATAATTCTTCTTTTTGTATTGTTTGATATAGATATGCTCCTTCTTTTCCCATGGGCTTTCAATTTCTATCATCTCGGTTTCATGGCATTTATGGATACCATTGTGTTCCTGTTGATGCCATTATTTGCTGTGTATTATGCGTTTAAGGAAGGATATATGAGGTGGTTGAGGTGAGTAAATCCGGCGAAATGGGTGCGATTACTACCAGACTTGAGGACGCGCTGACCTGGGGCCGAAGTAATTCCATCTGGCCCTTAACCTTTGGTCTGGCTTGCTGTGCCATTGAGATGATGGCTGTTCAGGCTTCTCATGCTGATATATCGAGATTTGGAAGTGAGATCTTTCGGGCTTCTCCGAGGCAGTCCGATCTAATGATAGTTGCCGGTACAGTAACGAAAAAGATGGCTCCCAGATTGAGAAGGCTCTATGATGAAATGCCTTATCCCAAGTACGTTATAGCCATGGGGGTATGCGTCATACAGGGTGGTCCATACGCCAAGGGTTATTCTGTAGTTCTTGGCGTGGACAGGGTTGTTCCCGTTGATGTCTATGTACCAGGATGCCCGCCTACTCCCGAGGCCCTCACATACGGGATCATAACGCTTCAGAAGAAGATCCGCGGGGAGACAGACAGGTGATTCCATGCCGGATGATGAAAACAGGAATGATGCAAAGGGACAGTCTTCAAACGAGAATAAGCAGAACGAGCCGCAGGTAGAAAAGGATTTAAAAGGAAGGCGCATCA
>JAMCUH010000042.1 GCA_023379435.1 Thermoplasmatota archaeon
CATCTCCTTGTGTGTGTCCACTCCCAACCATAGAATTCATACCACTTCCTGACCTCATCCCTGTGCGGGGAGAGAAGATTCCATCGCATACACCTATCACTTCTCCCACAGAGAAGAAAGTGCCAATCGGCGATATGAATCAGGGGAGATTCATTTCAAAGCCTCCAGGGCAGTTTCACGCAACTCCCCCTCCCTACACCTGAATCCGGCATAACCAGATTCAGCAGACGTAGGTTAAATCTCTTATAGCACTCATTTCAGACAAATGCAATCAGTGATGCACTTGCATTCGCAAAATATGCAATCGATTGGAGTACATTTCCTCCACTTCTGAAGGATCTGTACCGCAATGATACAGACAGGGGAGGAAGACGCAATATTCCCATCATAACAATGGTGAAGGTACTCTTTTTGCAGAGCATGTACAACATGGTTGATGAACAGGCGGAAACACTCATACGTGATAGGATATCATTCGTGAACTTCCTTGATTATCCTGATCTCCTGCCGGATGCAAAGACGCTATGGTACTTCCAGGAAAGGTTATCCAGAACAGGAAGAGATCGCATCATATGGGATGAGTTGCAGAGACAGATGGAGGCGAAAGGCATCAGGGTGAAGAAAGATTCAGCACAGGATGCAATATTCACCACCTCAGATCCGAGACATATGAAGCATGCGGAACCCAGATCTAATAGAAAGACAAGAAGATCAAAGTCTGGTTCATTCACCATTAAAAACTGGAAAACATTCTTCGGCTACAAGGGCCACACAATTGTTGATGACAACAATCCCGTTCCATTCATCCGATCATATGCTGCCACAACAGCAAAGGATCATGACACAAAAATTGATCTTTCAAAGCGTGGAATCCTCGTGTATAGAGACAATTGATATTTCGGCAGTGATCCAAAGGGCATAGATGGCACAATGGACACATCTGTTGGGAACAATAAACTGTCCATTGAATCTATTAGAAGAAATAGAAGGGTATCACGTAAGCGTTTCGTGGTGGAATATCCATATTCTGTCATGAAGAGGATATTTCACTTATCTCATGTATTGGTAACCCTTGTGCGAAGGGTAAGGGTGAAGTTCATGTTTGCATGCGTCGGATACAATCTCCATGCCATGAAAATTCTGCATGGATAGCGGTAGCTCTCAAAATTTCCATGAAGTATAGGGGAAATCGGTAAAAACAAAACTGGAAAATGCTGTTATTGTATGGAGTCAAATCGAAATCCAGATCTAAAAAATGAAAATAGCAGGGTTGAAGAAGTTATTCTAAATCCTCTAAAATCTATCTTAGATGGCCTAGTGAAAAATTTTACTAGTCTTATGACAATTTAATTACCTAACTTTTCACTGAGTTTTATACACCATGTTTCTGATCTCTTCCTGTTTCTTTGAGAGTTCTACGTTTGTTTTCCAATTAAATCCAGACTCATTGTCCCTCAGATGCACACTGTAACCTCCGCTCAACAGTTCCAGGGCATCCTCACCCGATATGCCCGTCCTTTCTATCCTGTACTGCAGCATAGATAGTATTGCATATGAGAGGTAACACATCTTTATGTGTGCATAAACATGAGAAAGCAGCCACACCCTCACTGGCCTGAGGGAGAGCACTCCCTTCATGTGCTTGAACGCTCTTTCTATGGTATCCTTTGCGTAGTACTTCCTCACGACATCCATGTCGTCAAGGGATGTGTTGTGGTATATGAGGGAATAGCCCAAAAGAGATGCGATCTCCTCGTCGGATGAGTGCTCGTAGTAGTGCTCCCTCCTTATCTGTTCGAGCTGGGGGTTGTAGACTGCTATGAGCTTACCCTTCATGAAGTCAATTGACTTTATGTATACATGGGTGTTCTTGAGGGAGACTCTGTTCTCCTTGCTGTATATGTACCTCCTGTCCATTGCCAGTAGTATTTTCCTCATCTCCCTGTCCTTTATGACTCCGCATATCACATTCATCCTCAGTGCAAGGGCATCCTCTATGTTCTTCTTCCAGTAGAACCCCCTGTCCATGACTGTGGATGAATACCCCCTCTCCTTTAGCGTTGAGATCATCTCCGTGAATATCCTCCTGTCGGATATGTTACCGCCATATGTTTTGTGGAACAGCGGGAAACCCCTGTTTTCAGTAACTGCCAGTGCGATCTGCACAAGCTTCTTCACCTTCTCGTCCTTTCTCTTTCTATATTCACCATCTATGCTCTCCCCTTCAAAGTATGTATCCGTCACATCAATTATCACAGCCCTGTTCTCATCTATCTTTGAGAATATGGACGAGAGACGCTCTTCCATTTTATCAAAATCCAGATCGTTCAGCTCATCCAGTGAGTCGTAGAGCCTTGAAGTGGACGTGCCTTCAACACCGAGAATCTCCAACATATCTGTATTGCCAAGCCACTCCTCCATCCTGTTTATTGACGGTCTGTCGAGCAGCTGGGAATACACAAGCATCAATATCTCAGGGGAGAGGTTGGTGAGCCTTAGGTCTTCCGCTATTTTGTTAATGATCTCTATGTCCAGGTGCCTCTTGACTGCTGTGACATTCACTGATGAGGAGCTTATCTTCCTCACGGGTTTCCCCTCCACCTCCTTGCCTATGTAGCGTATAACCTTCTGCCTTGTCTTACCATTTTCCCATACGGATTGGACCTCAGCAAGGTACGTACCTGATTGCTTCTTGATCTTCCTTATGAATGTCATGATGTATAAGATATACATCATGATATTATAAAGCTATCTAAAATAAGAAGGAGCATCACTGATCTTTCTGCATGGTGTATAAAACACCCTAAAAAGATAGGTAATTAATCACCTATCTTTTTATGTCTTTTTGATCACTACATCCATTATTTTCCTCTGTATTGCTGATTCAGAAACCATTTTCTCCCATTTGAATCCAGTTGAGTTATCCTCAAGATAGACTCTGTATCCTGACCTCAGCGCATCAAGAGCTTCTGGCCCTGAGATATTGATCTTTTCCATGATGTATCCCAGATAGCTCAGTATTGCATAGGATAGATAACAGATCTTCACATGGCCCTCTATATGGGTTCTGAGCCATACCCTCACGGGCCTGAGATCAAGCACGCCTTTCATCTGCTTGAATGCCCTCTCCACTGAATCCTTGTCGTAGTATTTTTTCACGATCTCTCCTTCTGTCATTGATGTGTTGTGGTATATGAGAGAATACCCAAGGTATCCTGCAATGCTTTCATCTGAGGAATGTTCATAGTAATGTGCTTTTTTTATTGCCTCCATTGAAGGATTAAAGACAACTATGATCTTCCCGTTGAGGTAATCCATGCTGCTGCAGTACACCTCTGTGTTCTTCAGCTTGACCCTGTGATTCTTTGTGTAAATCCCATTCCTGTCCATGGTATCAATTATCTTTTTGAGATCTGGTGTTTTCTTGAGACCGCATATCATGGTGAAATTCAGTTCAAGCATGGATTTTATCCTCTGCGAATCAGACATGCCCCGATCAACCACTATGGCCGTGTATCCATTGATCCAAAGATCTTTCACAAGATCATCCATGATCATGCGGTTGGATACATTTCCGGAATATGTGCGGTGCATCAGGGGAAAACCATGCTTTTCCGTGACAACAAGGGCGATCTGTATGAGTTTCCTTATCCTCCCCTCCTTCCCTTTCCTTGGAGTTGAATCCAGTGAGTCGCCGGTGAAGTAAGTATCCGTTATATCGATCACAACCGTGCGTTTATTTTTCTCTATCTCCAGGAACATGTCAGAGAGTTTCTTCTCGATTCCTGAGAAATCCATGTCGTTTATCTCTTCCAGTGAGGAATAAAGATCCTGTGTTGTCACTTCCGTGATATCCAGGTACCTGAGTATCTCCGTCTCCTTGAGATATTCAGGCATCCTGTTTATTGAAGGCCTGTCAAGGAGCTGCGAATATACCATTATACTGGCATTCTTATGAATCATTGAAGAGATTCCAAGTTTCATGGCAATGCGGTGCACTGACTCAACGTCAAGGGAACGCCGTATCTCCATGACCTTGATGTCAGCTGACGATATCCTTCTGACTGGAGAACCGTTCATCTCCTTTCCGATATAGCGGATGAACTCCTGCTTTACCTTTCCATCAACCCTCTTATTCCGAACTTCAGCAAGGTACGTTCCTGACTTTGTCCTTATCTTTCTTATGAATGTCGCAGTGAATAAATAAACACTACATAGTATATACATGTTTCGGCAAATCCAATGAAAATAATAGCCAGGAAGCGTAGTGAATAAAATTGTCTAAAAAGATAGGTAATTAGCATAATATTTTGACAATTTCTTATCCGCCTTTTCTTTGTCAAAACCCCATCTTATTTTTCTCCTTTCACGATTCCTCCTTCTCGTCCAGGAATTGACCTCCAATTCCAGGCTTTTCAGATCCTTGAATCTTCTGTTTGTGCATTCCATGTCCGTCACGTTGACCTCTATCTCTGCGATATTCAGCCAGCTTGCATGCTTAGGTGTATAGTGAAACTCAACCTTCTGCAGCATGGATTTGGCCTGATCCTCTCCGAATGTCTGTGTGAATGAGGACAGGAAATGAGTGTTCAGGTTATCGAGAATTATGTGTACCTTCCTTGCTTGGGGATATCTGGCCAGAACCTCACTTACAAATGTGGCGAAGTCCATCTTCCTCCTCCTCTTCGTGATTCCTTTTCCCACCTGTGGCTCCACGGCGAATATGTTTGCGGTACCTTTTCTCTTATATTCGTAATCGTATCTTTCAGGTGATCCTGGTTTCATCGGTATGGGTTTTCTCATGTCCGATATGGTCTGTTTCGGCTTCTCGTCCATGGCGATGACATGAACCACCCTGTTCTTATTCGCATAAAGGTCGAGGATGTTCTACATCCTTCTCCTGTATTCACTGTCTATGGCCTGGATGCACCACATTCTTCTCTTCCAGGGCTTGGTTTTGTTTTTTTAGGATCAGCCTGACAGATTCCATGTTCATACCTTCAAATCCGGTTTTCTTTTTCATCTCTTCCACAATGAGACGGACCATCTCTTCCTCCCTTCCGGAGGCGATGAGCATACAAGCGATATTATCTCTGCAGATTCCTTCTCACCATATTTTTTCGGTTGTCCGGATCTCTTGCCATCATGCAGTGCCATTTCCATGCCACCCTTCAGATAACGCTTCTTTACCCAAAGCACCGTGTTTCGATTGACACAGAGTGCTTCAGCTATCTCGTCATTCCTCTTGCCGGAATTCGAGAGCAGCAGTATTCTTGCCCTGTTCGTTTCCCTCACAGCCCTATTACCCCTCTTTATTATGCTTTTCAGTTCCCTTATAGATTTCCCGTCAAGTTCTATCTGTGTTCTTCTCATTAATAAAAGTAAGGGATAACTCATAAACATGCACATTAATTACATTGTCTTAACACTAGAATCTTTTCGCATTACCCATTGTTGCATCTGTTATTGCAGAAATAGATGAATAGGATCCCTGTTCTGGAATATTGTCTAAAGTATCTCAACAGGAACTGTTATAACGCACGATTCGGAAAACACCCTCTTCCAAGATATCTCCTTAAGTCGAGACGTGTTTTTTCACTCACGCAGATGATCTTCTTTGCACATCTGGCAGCAATCTTGATGCAAATCCTTTGAACGAGATCGTACTTGCTTCTCTGAGAAAAAGCACACATGTCGTGTATGGTTACAATATCAGTTCCTCTGAAAGCAACCTATGGATACAGTGCGTGAGATCTCACAGGTGCGAGCCGAAATATAATCTCGAGAAGCATTCCAAGGAGTCCTGGATGTCTGTATGCGCTGACGTTAAGAATCTCAAATGGTATCCTTTTCCTTGTAAGAGCTTCCGAATAACCATTCATGACCCTATAACCACTTGAACCTGGAGATGTGTGATCCCTGCTAAGGAGATAGATCTTTTCTGAGCCGGATTTATTCATCAATTAGACTTCAGTACAAGAAACTGTAGACGGCAGGAAATATTAATATTTGTTAGCGGGGATCCTAGGTATGTTAGCCATGGAATGAAAGCAGCCTTGTTTAAACAGCAAAACAGATGAATTTCCTCTTCCCGAAATAAAAAGTGAAAGATGTCGGGAGGCATATGATCCATGCATATTTGCATTCATAAAGCCTGGAGGCTGAGCATGGAGGAGAGAGTAATTTCATATGGGGGGAAGGAACACAGACTATGGAGATACAGCTAACAACCGTTAAAGCAGGAATCCAAAGGCTTCGGTCATTGAATGAGACCACGATTTTGTCTCAAGAAATACCAATTATACAATACTGTATACAGGAACAACAGACATAAACGATCCCCGCATAAATATAATTCCTGCGGCGTTAAAGGAGAAGCCGATTTCATTGCTACTCCCAACATCAGGAACACGGCTGCTTTCAACGAATCTATAGTGTCGGGTACTATTTTTGATCATTCAATACATCCAGATGCATTACAGCCTGCTTTAGCAGTTCGCAGTTCACTTTAGCCCCGAAAGCTTGAAGAAGTGAATGCTTATATTAGGAAATGCTTACTCCCAACTTATGCCGGCAAACAGATCAGCCCAGAATTTAGGCAGAAGAGTTATAGATTTTCTTGCAGGTTCGGTGTTGGATGCAATATCACTGGAGAATGTTTTTCTGGATGGTAGGGAGATATCTCTGCCCGTGGCATTTAAAGCTTCTCCAAATGCCGACTATACAGTTGGATTTAAAGTAGATCTAAAGGGTGATATGTCTTTCCAGCAGGGAGTGAAGACCATAATAATGGTTAACATGGGAGGGTCCGCCTTGGTCTATCAGGATGGCAGAAACATAGGTGCAATTGATCATGGCCACACATTTCTCCCGGTAGATGTAAGAAGAGGCCCATCGAGTTTCAGGCTCATTGCCAACAGCAGGGGCCTGTTTGGTGAAAATCCCACAAGTTTCAGGCTGGACCATATTCGTTTCCTGAATCTGGACTGGAATAAGTTCAAAGCTGCACTTTTACTCCTTAATCTTTATGATCTCATGTTATCCACAAAAGATAAAGATCTGGAATCATCCCTGTTCGAAGCGATGGATAAGTTCCTTGCACCATACAGGGCAGATTTATCCTTGAAAAATGTTATTGGTGCATCCTGGCTCTCTGAATCAGTTAAGGATAATCTGCCAACTGCTTCGAGAATATCATCAGATTATGGTTATCTGGCGGACCTTTACGTTAGCGGGATCAAAGACTTACCGGCCGGAGAATACCATTCCAGTTCAGATTTCATCGATGTAACGGATTTGAAACCTGCTTGCTTGAAACACAAAAATCACAGAACGTTTTTGTTCGGTCATGCGCATATTGACGCTGCCTGGCTGTGGCCATACAGCGAGACACGCAAAAAAGTAAGAAAGACATTTCTGAACATGCTGGAACTAATGGATCAAGGGAATGAATTCAGCTTCGCACAGAGCAGTACACTTTTTTATGAGTGGTTCAAGGAGCTGGAGCCGGAATCCTTTGAGAGAATAGTGGAGATGGTGAGGAAAAACAGATGGATCCCCGTGGGAGGGATGTTTGTAGAATCTGATACAAATATCCTGCCGTCGGAGACACTTGCTAGGCAGTTCCTGACTGGTCAGAAATTCTTTAAAGAGCATTTTGGCAAAATTTCCAGAATAGGCTGGCTTCCGGACACATTCGGTTTTTCGGGTCAGCTGCCGCAGATAATGCTAAAATCTGGTCTGAAGGTTTTCACAACCCATAAGCCAATCTGGAATGACACAACGCCGTTTCCATACCATGCCTTCAGGTGGTCTGGCATCGATGGCAGTATTATCCCCACAGAGATAATGGTTCACAGTTATGATAGCTATCTGCGCTATTTCAGTGTGCTTGATGGAATGGAGAAATTCATGCATGGGCCAGAAGTCCCTGTCATCATTGCCTACGGTCTGGGTGACGGAGGGGGTGGGCCGAGCATACCCATTCTGACTTGGCTTGATCATATCAATCTCCTGCCGGGAATGGAGGATGCAGTTCAAGCACCGGATGAGGCAGACTATGTTGAAGCCCTGACCGGCATCAGAGATCTGCCACTGTTCCAGGGGGAAATATATCTTCAGAGGCACCGTGGAGTTTACACAACAAACTCCATAATAAAGAAAAGAGTTGCAGATATGGATCGCAGGCTAAGAAATATTGAAATTACCCTGAGCCTAATTGCCCTTCAAACAGGAAGGATGATCCCTGTTTCCGTTATAAATGAGCTTGAAGCGCACTGGAAAGTGCTTCTTGCAGCATGTTTCCATGATTTGTTGCCTGGGAGTGCAAACACAGAGGCATACCAGGAGGTCTTTGGCGATATGGACAGATCAATCCGGGAGCTGGAAAGGATACAAAACGATCTGTTAGAGGGATATGGCAGGGATGAATCCAGCTTAATTGCCCTAAACACTACCCAGTGGGAATACAATTTTCACGATTCTGGGAAAAAGGCAGAGATTTTGATCCCTCCACTCTCAATAATATCTGTGAATGAGAAAAGATGGGCAGAAGAAATATCATTCGAGGAGGATGAAATCGGTATTTCTGTTATCCTCAAGGAAAAGACTTACCGATTCTCTAGAAAGGATGGATCCATTTCTGTGATCTCCGGTAAGGGCAATATTCTCCTCGAAAATATGAACAGAGTGAGACTTTTTTCTGATGAGCCCGGGGAATTTGATGCATGGGAGATTGTCAGGGACACAGTGTCGGAGAAATATGAGATACCGGAGAGGGATTGCAGGATTACTTACAGCTTACATGGAAAGAAAAACATCAAAGTGGAGCACACGTTCGATGACGGCTCCATTCTAGTGCAAACATTTGAATTCGGAGATGGAGGTAAAACTGTCAGGGTACAGAGCATGGTTAAACCGTTTTACAGGCTCCGCATATTCAAGGCATTCTTCCCGTATCCTGACGCTGCAGATGAGGTACAGTGCAGTATACCTTTCGGATGGGTTCGCAGAAGCAGGGAGAATACAGCTAAAGAGATGTTCGAATTCCCGTGCATGAACTGGATGACTGTCGGAACACCGGACAAGAGATACACAATTATCTCGGATCATATTCACGGGTACGGCCACTACGGAAACGTGCTGACCCTGACATTAGCCAGGTTCCCGGTGTTCCCAAACCCCTATTCTGACGGCGATACAGCTAACGTTGAATATACGCTATGGATAGGCAACGAGTCTCCGGAATCAGGTGATTTCCATGCCAAAGTGAGGCAAATTCTGGAGAGACCTTTGATTCGCAGAGCGGGAAAGGACAGGGTGGAAAACAGGCCTGATGTCATATCTCCAATTAAGGTCACAGGTGGAGGCATCACCATGGAAAGCATATATCCATCCTCTGATGGTACATCCATTATAATTCGCCTTTTGGAAAATTCGGGCAGAGAATCAGAATGTTCCGTTACTACAAAAGAAGATTACGATCTTCTGGAGACGAATATACTTGAAGAGCCTGTGACTCACATAGCAGTCAAGAGTGGCGGAAAGATTACGTTCAGACCGTTTGAGATCAAAACATTCAGGATACAATTAAAGGGAGCACAGTAATTCTTCAGGATTACAGCCTGCAGTTTATCAACAGTTGTTTTTCACGCCTTTCCCTTTACCCGCATTTTGAACATCTCTGTGGATATAATGAAATGGCGTTAATGCCACGTTCAAAAAACATTTGCTCTTCAATGAGAGTTTCCATATTTTATGAGATTCAGGATTAACATTCATTGATCTGGACAGTGAGATTTCTTCAATCCATCTCTTTAGCAAGCTGACAGTTAAGGGTCGCACAACATTTGATGTGGAAATTGCCATTACAGGCACCAGTTCATTCTCCATAAGATGCTCCCTCAGCATCTCCACGGTGCCATAGGAATTGTCTCTTTTAGTATGCATATTGAAAAGTCCATCCTAAACTCAGAGCCGAGAGGGAAGAATTTCATCACAGATACTCGTTCAGTTATGAGAAGAATGGCAAAACCGGGATGATCGGATAGGCACAGCAGACTGACCAGTTACTAATGTTCCTAAAAATTATTTACTATACAGCATTGAGACTTATCAGTGTTCTGCAGAAGGAAGCCCGTGCATCACACATCTAAATTTTGGGTTTTACTTCTTCCCTCAAACTCCTATCAGGAACATGAAGGCTGATTTTCGTCAAAAACACAATGAAAAAATGTTTGGAATGAGAATGGCCTCATTTGTTCCCTTGGAATTACTAAATCGTGATTGCCCAGGCCCTTCCAGTAAATTTTTCGCGAACTCTCACCCTGTATATTCCTGGCGCTTCAATTTTACATCTACCAACCGCATTGCTCAACGCAATCCATTCATCCTCTTTATGGCCAGCTATGATACTTGAAGCAGGTTCCATCATCTCCAGAGTAAACCTGGCACTCATCTTGCTTAAGTATACACTCCCGTGATCTCCGACAAAAATAGGGGTGAATGAGCTAAAACCCTTCTCCATGATAAGGTCTCCTGCATTATAGATGCCAGTCCCGAGTATGGTTACAAATGGAATTTCCTTACGTAATGGCAATTCTACCTCCTGAAAACCAAGGAACCACTGGATCATGATTTTATGGAAATCAACAGCGTCTGCTCTATTGGAAGCCTGTGTTCCATAGTCCGTAAGATAGGCAAACCAGTTCGTTCCTACGTTATGCAATCCTCCGCTGATGATTGTCAGGTCAACATGTGTAGGAATCTTGCCGCTTGATATAATCACACGCTCATCTACCAGAGTTTTGATACCGGTTGGATAGGGTGTATTAAGAGATCCAAGCTGCTCACCCTCTTCGCCGACTATGACTATTCTATGGTTAAAAGGATCTGCAACAAATATTTTCTGTCCCCATGGCGTTATCCTCATTGAATCAATACTGGTGGGGGAACCTAACATCATCTTCCTGCGGCAGTAATGCGGAGTTTCCTTGTCCACAACATATAATCCGCCGTCCCCGCCCCTTAGTCTGCTGGATATGGCCCATAGTCTGTCCTGGGAATCAAGGGTTACTCCCGTAATTCCCGTTATACCTGTAGTGATTGTTTTTTTCACGTTGGACAGATTTGAGAATTCCCTTACTTCGATCCTGTTTTCTCCGTTTGGCAGATATAACAAATCATTTTCGTAATCTACATAGAATTCTAAAGATGAGTCCCATGGAGCCTTCATAATTGCATGCTTTTTGAACTCGTCATCCATGACCTCCCCAACACCATATTTACCCGGATTGGTAGCAGGATTGTATGTGAATACGATTCTACTGGGTTCCCTGAGATCATACTGGGAGTCCGCGACATCAAGAAAGAGCGGTTTACCTGTCCTTAAGGGATCATACTTGTGGAAGCCTACCGCGTTTAACTTGCCTCCAACCCTTTCCATTAGCTTAAATCTTTCTTTTGAAGCTTCCATCTGACCCATGATAATCAATCACTTCAGAGTTGTAAACTTTTCTCTAGTATTGAGGTCTTCTTGAGTATTGCATTTATTGATCCTGAAGGAAATTGGTGCTTATAACCCTGCTGAATGCCTCCCTTCTCTGTGCCACATTCCATCCAAGCATCTTCTTGTCTGCTGCAAATCCTGATTCCGAATTGCTTCTCTTGTGATACTCTTCCAGATATGACATTGTATTTTCAACAAATTCCTTCATGGTATCCTTCTTATTCCGCGATCATCCTTTCTGCCGATATACCTGTAGTGGTAGCTGGTATTCCGTATCTTCGGATTGTAGTACGGTATCCTCTCATAAACGTATGTTTTCCCTTTCACAACCTTCTCGA
>JAMCUH010000043.1 GCA_023379435.1 Thermoplasmatota archaeon
CACGAAACCACATTGAAAAGCCTGTCCATGTCTTTAATTCTTAAACCGTAATCTACAGTTATTATTCCAGAGTCTTCTAGTTTATGAATTACGTTGTTTGTCCATCCATATGAGACACCGGTTTTTCGAGAAACAGAAAGGATATTGGATGGCATGTCAGTCAATAAGGAACAGACAATTTTCCACGCCTTTTCGGAAGTGAGTCTTGACGGGTTTGTTTTTAAGTGATTGAAAGGTGCATTCACCTCAGATGCAGTTGCCCTCGGTGACAAGTACTGATACAACTTTGGAGGAATAAGCAAAGTCTCTACACCAAGCTTGGTGGCAAGTCCTTGGGTGCTGTACTTCAGTGTTTTTCCAGCACAAACCAATCTTATCTCTCTCTTACCCACCACTTGTTTGTTTATCAAGTGTGAAAGGGCATATATTCTGTATAGGGTGTCTTCATTTATTCTAGGCTTGATTTCAACAAAAGTCAGTGTGTCTCTGGACTCAATTGCTAAATCTATCAGTAATTCCCTTTCCCCAAGAATTATTGGGTAAGAGCGGGTTATTTTTGCATCCCGTGAAATCCGGAGTTCCTCAAGTATAAACTGATAAATTGGCTTTAGATCTTCATTCATTATTGTATCTGTATTTAGTGATACTTTATTAATATATCATTGATAACTATCAGTTGAAAGAGATATTTTAAATACATATCAGTGATAAAAATTCAAAGAATAAAAACTAGTGGACCGGTCGAGATTTGATTAAAGTTTTAAGGGAATACTATTCATTTCTTTACATCACTTATCGCAACACTATCTAAGTTTCTGCCCAGATTCTCCACCTTGAATTCTTTTGAAAATTTGCGTCCTGTAGACCCACTCGAATAAGTAAGAGTGACTTTTGCAAAATGTGTGCCTTTAGACAGTTTCCATTCAGGAATTCTGTGCCCTAGTCCAAAGCGCAAATAACCCCAAGCGCTAAAGCCGTAGCAGTCTGGATCATCATCGTATTTTACTATGAAACCAAAGCTTTCAGAATCAGATGGATACAGATCAATGGATTCTGAAAATGGGATCAGAAAATCATTGGGTGTTTCGGTATATTCACTTTCAATTGTACCGTTCTGAAGCCATTTTTTTGGGACCCACTGGTAGACCAATGGTTGCGAACCGCGATCCCATTTGCCGCTGATTTCGAATTTTTTAACCCCTTCGGAATCATAGAAGTTCATACGTATCCTACAATTGAAAGCCGGGGACTTTCCAGAATTCTTGACCCTTAGATGGTAATAAGCTCTCTTCCAAGATGGGGTCTCGTGAATGGCAGGCTCGCTACCTGCAACTCGGGGCATAGACTCTATATTGAGTGAAGGTCTGACCAGCAAATTCCATATAATCTGCGAACTTAAAGATATAAGAATTCCAGTGAGGACAGCTATAAGGAATGGAAATGTTTGTAGCGTGTCATTTCTTGTTGTCTGAAGTTGCGGAACGACATTCAGGTACAGTAGCACTATAAATGAAATGACAATCAACAGAGATGCAATGGTACCTTTCTCGTGTTTTCTGGATTCATTCATATCCATAACCTAATCAGAAAAAGAACAACATTCACAATAGTTGCAGTGGCGATAACAATCGTGAGGCTAAGCATAAATTTTGACGCGTGGTGATCTTCCCTAATTTTCAAGACTTCAAGTTTCGATCTTCTTAGGTCGATCAAATCGGAAAGATGCTTTTCGTTCAGGTCCAAGCTATTCAGAATGTGGGACCCAAATTTAGACATCAGAGGGCCGGGGCTTTCCAACCCATATTGTTCTGGATTTGGTGAGTATAGGCTGTTTTCCTCAGGAGGTAGCGGAAATTCATAAAGAAATGTTTTCATCGAAGAATTGGCCAATCCGTGTAGTGCCCATCGATAGTTAATAGATATTTTTTCATTTATATCTCTGAAGAAAATTAGAGTCCGTAATTCATCAAGAGTTTCATCAGCGTCTGTTTTAGTTTTTGTCTGTGAGATTCCCTGTCTTGTAGCCACTTCTCTGAAAGACATCTCTACATACTTGTTCCAGGAATTCAACAATTGTAGTGTAACTATTTGTCCCGCTCCAAATGAAAAGTCAAGAAGTCCCGGTATTCCGGGGAACTGCAATACGGGCACACTCTCCAGATTGGCCAATGGTATCTGTGACTGTCCCATACTCAGGACAGTAAGATACAAAGGTGTCGAATTCCCCAGCGACCCTTGAACAATTTTTCCAACGATAAACATCTCGTTGGCATACCCTCTAACTATGCTCTGGTCGAATGAGAATCCGCCTTCAAGGAAGCTTATAGGTTCCAATGAAATGATGTTATTCCTAGTATCCTTGATCTTTTGTTCGGATTGTGCAGTTGCCTTTGAAATAACTTTTCCGCTCTCCCTCGCCGGTATTTTACCGTTGTCCCGAGCTTCCATTATTTTTTGCTCTATAAGGTCTTTTATGGATATTTCTTTTTCAAGTGAATCGAGTTCTTTATTGAAATTATCAAAAAACTTGCGCTCCGCTTCAATGACGAATTCTGCAACGAAATTTCTGGGGACAACGTAAGGTATTGCCCTAGACGAGAACTTAAGAATGTGAAAATCTTTGGAAGGATTGGTAAGGGGAATCGGGCCTTCGCAAAAGCAGCTTCCAAGAAGTCCCGAGAGTTTCCAGACTTTGTGTTCAAGGTCAGCCTTCTCTAGTTGTTGAAGGTCATCAGATTTCAAGATGACTTCAACAACCACAACTCGGAGTGGAAGTACATCGTCTCTATGAATCCAAAAAACAATGTTCTTGATGTAGTTTAGGAGTTCAAGATCGGATTTGCATACTGCTTGCAGTTCCTTGATGAAAACGTCAATTTTTTTGGTTCCGAACTTGGTAAATGGATCAGTTATCTGATTCAGTTCGGTGAATCCAAAACTCTTGATCCTTTTGATGATTTCCCCTTCTTCAGATTCATCGCGTATGAAATCCGCATAAAGCAGGCGAGAATGAGCGATTTTGGTAGAAGAGTTCATGGTGCTTTATGCCTATTACAATTTAATAATTGCTGGGTATTTGAGCCTAGATTCTTGAAATTATACACAAATGCAATATTTTTGGCCTATCTTTTCTTAAAAGGTATGGTCGCAGTGCCGTGCAATTATTGTACCAGGAATAGTTGAAAGACAGTACAGCACGCGAATCCCTCGTAATCTTGTAATTCGCACTGAGCGTAGCGATATTGTGCGGTCAATGATTCCCGTCCCCTAAATTGCACTCCGCAGGAGAGAATAATGTGCCCGAAGCGAGCCGGAAGTCTTTCGAAGCAAGACCGAGTGGTGTAAGCGTTAGCGGTGGGTGGTGTGGGCACCAAGCGAATCGAAGGTGTGATGCACCACCCATACACCACGAGCGGCGAGCACAGGACACCACCTGAATGAGCATGGCGGATGAGGGTCTCTTTGAAGAAGAGTGCGAGACGTAATTCAAAAGAGGGTTTATGGACAAATTTTGATTGGAGGCGAAGCATTGGATCCTGTGCTCGGCGTGCAGGCGAGCGTAGGGCACATAGTAAATAACGAAGGCTCAAAGAGGAGTGGCTGAAAGTCGGGGTGGATTTAAGCCGAAGCATACCAAAAGATATTAAAATCTGAAAGAATATAGAGTTATATTATGACCAACACAAAACAGTCAAGGCTTGTAAGCATACCAAAGTCCGACCTTGAAAGCCTTGAGGCTACCATTGAGACTCTTGAGAATGAGTATATAATGGATCAGCTTGAAAGGAGCGAGCAGGACATCGAGGATGGAAAGGTGAGAAATGCCAGAGATTTTTTTGAGGAACTCTGACGCAAGCACTAGTGATAGGCTAATGGCGTAAAGATGACTAAGAAAAATGAACTTGAAGAAAAACTCACAAATTTCTTCAATGCAGAAAATGATCGAGACTGGAAACTATATGAATCGTTTCTCTCGGAAGATGTCGAGTGGATTTCATACGGTCCCCCCAAGCGAAAAGTTGTGTCCGGAAAAAAGGATTATATCAAGACGATGATCAGAGCCTATCGGAACATACCAGAAAGATTCAGTGTTTTGAACATGGTTTCAGACATAGAAAGGGGAGTCGTGATTGCAGAGCTTGAACTGCGCTCAAGAAGATCAGTTGATATATTTGAGTTTGAAAATGGTCTGATAAAGAGAGAACGTGAGTACTATGACGATACTCTCTGGTTGGAACCCAAGAATAAACCTTAAAAAAATTCTCGAATCCAGGGCAAACTTGGTATAAACTATGTTAACAGAATGGACCGGTCGGGATTTGAACCCGAGACCTCCTGCTTGCGAAGCAGGCGATCTACCGCTGATCTACCGGCCCCTACGGGTGATACCATTTTCATAATAAAACATGGTGACGGAGGTTCTTTTCTAAGGAATTTTCCAGACCTATACTTTTGCATTGTGGGAAGAAAAGATGTGTGGATCTAAACCATAAATATGTGTCATTAAACCAGAGCCCTGCACTAATAAACTTGGTTTTATGCTAAAGTCTTATTTCTTTCTAGCAATATTCCTTTTGGAAGTAAGTGAAATACAATATAGCCAGAATGAGTTTTTCCCGGAGGAATAACAGTGACTGATTATTATGTATCAGGGTTAGCCCCCAGAAAATATCAGATCAACCTTTTCAATGAAGCCAAGGAAAATAACGTTCTAGTTGTGTTGCCGACTGGCATGGGAAAAACACTCATAGCGGCAATGGTCGCATCTTATGTGCTGCATGAGAACTATGGCAAGGTTCTGATGCTTGCACCAACAAAGCCTCTTGTCGATCAGCACGAAAAAACAATGAAGTCTCTTCTCTCCCTGAAGCAGAGTGAAATTTTTTCACTTACAGGAGACATTCCTGCGGAGGACAGGATGGAAAGATGGGTGCTTGGAAAAGTTCTGATATCCACTCCACAGGTTGCATGGAATGATATCAAGCATGGGATACTGGACATATCCAAATTCGGTCTTGTAATCTTCGATGAGGCACATAGAGCTGTCGGAAACTATGCCTATGTTGGTGTATCAAAGGCATTCAGGGAGCACAGGAAGAAACTCATTCTTGGCCTTACTGCCAGTCCGGGAGCAGACAAGCAGAGGTTCTCCGATGTCACTGAAGTTCTCGGGATTGACAAGGTAATAATAAAAAACGAGGAAGACGAGGATGTAAAACCTTATGTGAACAAGATCAACATAACGGAAACGAAGATTGAGCTCCCCATTGAACTCAGACCACTCATAAGCATATTGAAATCCATATTGTCGGAGATACATGAATATCTTTACAAAAGCAGGCTTTTCCCAATGAAAAACCCTCCTAGAAAGCTCATAGCACAGCAGATCAAATCAGTGTCTGCAAGAGCGATTAAGGGTGAGAAGAGGTTATTCTCCTTGATACCCTACATGACGGCTGCTGTGAGACTTGACTACGCACTTGAATATCTGGAGACACAGGGATTCGAGATTTTTGATGATTATATTTCCAGGATCCTTGGCTCTGAAGAAAAAACAATGAAGAGAACTGCGCAGATAATTGGCAAGAATGAGAGATTCCCAGAACTGATTGATGAGATTGAGAGGTTACGGGAAAAGCCGGTCAGCAATTCAAAGATGGCAATGACACTGAGAATATGCGAGGATATTCTGTCAAGGAAGAAGGGAAGAAATATCATTGTTTTCACTCATTTCAGGAAAACATCACAGATGCTTGCTGATTACCTGAACAGCAATTCAGAGATCATCAGGGCTGTGAGATTCGTAGGCCAATCATCCAGGGAAGGTGACAGGGGTCTCAACAGGAAGGAGCAGGAAGACATAATGACGAAATTCAGGTCAGGTGAATTTAATGTACTGGTTGCGACAAGTGTGGCAGAGGAGGGCATTGATGTTCCATCAACCGATGCAGTGATTTTTTACGAACCCGTACCTTCCGATATCAGAAGCATCCAGAGACGCGGGCGAACTGGTAGGCTGAGCGAAGGCGAGGTGCACATTCTCACCTATGCAGGAACAAGGGATATTGGTTATCTGTTCACAGGAAAGAAGAAAGAAAGTGCCATGAAGAAGAACATCAAGGGTTTTGTGAAGAAAAAGAAAAAAGTAACGCTGGATGACTATTAGGTTTCGTCTATGCCAATCCTTACAAGTCTTGCAAGGAGAGCATCAAGCTGTATATTATCGGATCCGCCTTCCACAATCCTGAACTCTGCGTCGGCAAGTGCAAGGATAACCTCAAGTTTCATTCTCGGTTTCAGTGGATATTTTCTGATTACACTGTGCATTCCCCTGATTATATCTATGCCGGATATCCCCTGCTCTATGAGCATCCTGTCCAGTCTTTCTCTGGACTCTTCAAAAAGCCCATGCTCAAGTGCGGATGAGATAAGACCCTTATATTCCTCAGGCGACGAATAACCAAATATCTCGTAAATCTTCTTCTCACTGAGATCCGTTGAGGAATGAACAGTCTGTAACACATTTATGGCCTTTCTCATATCACCTTCTGACAACTCAAGAATGGCCTCCATGGAATCCCTGCTCAGATCGATCTTTTCAGCTTTGCATATGTATTCCAGCCTTTTCCTCATTGCTTCCGGCGCCAGCGGCCTGAATTTCAGTATAACGCACCTTGACTGTATTGGCGGAATGATTTGAGAAGAATAATTACATGATAGTATGAACCTTGTTGTAGAAGAATAAATTTCCATGGTTCTCCTCAGGGCAGCCTGAGCTTCCTGTGTCAACTGATCAGCTTCATCAAGGAAGACTATCTTGAAACCAAGAGGATTGGATGGCCTTATCCTGGCATAATCCTTCACACTCACGGAACCAGATCCGGATGATCTGTCCTCATGTCCCCTCATTATGTTTATTCCTCTGTCGCTGGATGCATTGAGTTCGAGGAAATTGTCCTTCCATTGCTCACCGAACAGCTCAATGGCAATAGCTATGGCTGTTGTCGTCTTTCCAGTTCCGGCAGGACCGGAGAATATCAGATGCGGGAGATCATGCGATTTAATGAAAGCCTCAAGCTTTTCAATATTTCCATCCTGGCCAACGACGTCCTTCAGGGATGACGGCCTGTACTTCTCAATCCATATCTCATTCATTTTGCCTTTATTTTCTCCATTCTGACCATTGTATAAACATTAAATATATTTGTGGTCATCTTTCTGAAACCATGAAAACAGATGAGCAATTGAATGAGAAAATTACCAGGGCAATGATTATAACTTGACCTTCCATTACATAATATGCCTTTCAATATAATCGCACTGGCCTCTGGCGAAGGCACCACCGTTGAGTATCTGGCAAGAAGATTCGCATCTGAAACTGCTCCCATTGATATAAAGACGATCATCTGCAACAGGGAAAATTCCGGTGTAATAGAACGATCCAGGGCTCTTGGAATAAGGTGTGAAGTGATTGCTGACATGGTTAAGCTCTTCCAGTTTCTTGAAATCGAATATTCCAGGATAAATGCCAGCCTGATACTTCTTGCAGGATTCAATAGAATCATTCCTGATCATGTGGTTACAAGATTTTCAGGAAAAATGATCAATACTCACCCGTCTCTGCTCCCATGTTTTGGGGGTAAGGGTTTCTATGGCGATAAAATCCATAAAGCTGTTATTGAAAGCGGAGCAAGGATCTCCGGCTGCACAGTTCACTTTGTAAGCAATGATGTTGATGGCGGACCTATCATCGCTCAGGCCGCTGTAAATATTGAGGACAATGATGATTATATATCATTGAGGGAGAGGGTTAAGGCGAGGGAGAAGCCCCTGCTCTTTGAAAGTATAATGAATCTCATGGAAGGAAAATATGAAATAAGAGGAAAAAGGGTCAGATTTCAGGAATGGAAGTCCTTCCCCCAATGAAGCCGGCAAACCTCAGTATCAGCATGACAATACCTATAACACCAGCTATGAGAATTACAATAAGATAGGTGTCAACAATTCCCCCTGTTAATGGATAAACATCCACAAGTGTCAGCGTCCCGTTATAAAACCAGTGCATCAAAATATCCATGTAGACGCCGAACTTCAGGTACCCAAAGGCTATTGCTATTCCTGCTATGAACACAGGTATGATTTTTCCCGGGTCCCATGCACCGTAGTAAACATGTGCATATCCCCATACGGCGCTTGTTGCCAGCACCATTACGATGAAAGGCCAGGTCTTTATGCTTATGTCGTTCTTCCTCAGCATTCTTCCCGGTGCGAGTATGCCGTACAGTGAATCTTTTATATTTCCACTCCTCCGGTATATCATAAAAAATACAAGGAGGCCTATGGGAATTATCCTGAAACCAACCTCTTCAGCAAATGGTGCGTAGATGAGGCTCACGTAGGTTAGGAATGGATTGGTCACAATGGAAGTATCAATGGAGCCCCCTCCGATTCCAATGCCCAACTTTTCCTCAGCAATGGTTGCTATTAATTCTATGATGAGCACAGCCGATGAAACAAGGGCAAAATAAACTGCAGGATTATCAAACGATCTTGATTTGTTCTGTATGGAGCTTCTCATCATTATTATGAAGAATGTAAAATAAAGCGCAACCATTGCACCTACAAGTATTATTACAGGCAGGTATCCTACAATTGCCAGATATAAAAGGACAAAGAAATATACCAGTCCTCCAAGGTTGGAATATCCCGTGTATACAGGGGAAAAGAGAAATGAAAGTGATATGAGGAATAACAGAAATGAAAATGCAAGGATTATCCCTGAAAATATCCTTATGTAGGAGATCCCACCCTTCTCCTTATGATCAGGAAATGGGGGCTGGCCTTCCATAAAGGATCAATTAAAAAAAGTAATTAAGCTTTGGGAGGCTCGTCAATTACGAATTTGTATCCGTACTGTAGAATGCCTCCGGAACCATCTTCTCTTATCTTTCTGAAAACTGCATGCACTCTTTTCCCCGAACTGACGTTTTCCGGCTTTGTATCGACGATCTGTGCTGTCAATGTGGGGCCCTCGTCCAGCTTTATGAGTGCAATAATGTATGGTCTCTGTCTCCTGAACGCAGGTGGTGCATCGTGAACAACAGTGTAGGAGAAAATGCTACCCTTTCCGGAAAGCTGTATTTCCTCCATCTTTCCCACCGAATCTCTGTGGCATGTTGGGCATATATCTCTAGGCGGGAAATATACCGTGTTGCAGTTTCTGCATACATGTCCTATCAACCTGTATCTGTGATCAGATTCCCTCCATATCCTTGAAAGCTCCCCCATTCATTCACCCCCCAGTATATGAACAACAGAAGTTGAACCACTTCCGGCCATACTGTGAAGCATTCCGTATCTCACATCCTTTATCTGCCTCTTGTCCGCTCTGTTCTTGAACTGAAGGTATGCCTCCACGAACTGCCCAACACCGGTTGCACCATAGGGGTTGCCCTTTGCCTTCAGTCCACCCGACGGGTTGACAGGAATGGATCCATCAAGCCTTATCTCATTGTTCTCCACAAGGGACTTGGCATTTCCTTTCTCCGCAAATCCCAGATCCTCCAGTTCAATCAGACCATAGATGCTGAATGAGTCATGCAACTCGACGAACGATATGTCGTCATTCTTTATGCCGGCCTTTTCCAGCGCTTTTCTGGAGGCAATCTTGGCGGACTCAAATTCATAGACCGATTTCCTTGAATGCAGCGCAAGGTAATCCTGTGATATCTCTGATGAAACGATCCTGACACCCTCAATCTTCATCTTCTTCATGAATTCTTCCGATGCAAGAACAACTGCAGCCGCCCCATCCGAGAGGGGGGAGCAGTCCATCATGGTTAACGGCTCTGCCACCGAAACCGAATCAAGTACCCCCTGAACGGTTAGTTTGTTCCTGTACTGTGCATCCGGGTTCAGGGAAGCATTGCTGTGATCATTCACTGATATCATGGCCATGATTTCCCTGGATACGTGGAAATCATCAAGATATCTCCTGGCAGTCATTGCTGCAAGAGCAGCGGGTGTAGCGCCAAAAAAAGCTTCCCACTCACTGTCGAGAAGTGTGCTCGTAAGATCGAGAATTTCCGATCCATAGACTTCTGTGAGTTTTTCCACGCCTCCAACAACAGCAACGTCATACTCGCCTGATTTTATGGCAAGATACGCCTCTCTAACAGCTGCACCGCCAGAGGCTGTGGATGCTTCAACTCTTACTGCCGGAGTGTGCTCCACAGCGATACCAGCGAAATCAGCTATCAGGGACCCTACATCATTCTGATAGCTAATGCCTGCTCCCAGACTGTTGCTTCCGTAAAGGATCCCGATATCCCTGGAATATATCCCCGCATCCTCTATTGCTTTCAGACCCGCTTCAACAGCGAGTTCTCTCAGTGAACGATCCCACAGCTCACCGAATTTTGTTTCCCCGGCACCTATTACGTAAACTTCACTCAAGTTCCTCACCCATTACGATCTTTTTCTTGAATTTTGCATATACAGCATAATCCAGAAATTCAGTGTTGCTTAGAATCTCTGCCATGGTTGGAGCAGACTTTACATCCATCTTCTCATAATTATCCGTGACCTCTATGTGAAAACCATCGGAGCCAGCTCCAGATCCAAACGAGACGGCAAGTATCTTATCACCAGGAGAGGCAATGTCAAGAACCGCAGATAGGCCATTCATCATGGCTGCGGAATATGTGTTACCTATATATGGTGTCAGCAGGCCGGTCTTGTACTGTTCCTCTGTAAAACCAAGTGTCTTTGCAGCCCTTGTTGGGAACTTTCCATTGGGCTGATGTAAAATCACGTATTTATAGTCCTTCGGTTCAGTACCTGCTTTCTCCATTATACCTCGGGCAGCACTGAGAGTGTGCCTGAAATACGCAGGTTCTCCCGTGAATCTTTCTCCGTGTGTAGGATATGGCTGCCCCTCTCTCCTCCAGAAATCGGGAGTATCTGATGTCACGGATAAGGTGTGCTTTATCTCCGCAATCACATTTTCCTTACCTATGATAAAAGCCGTTCCACCAGCTGACGCTGAATATTCAAGGGCGTCTCCAGGTGCTCCCTGGGAAGTGTCAGCGCCAATTGCCATGCCGTATTTTATCATGCCGGAATCAACCATTGCGAGGACATTCTGCATCGCAGCTGTGCCCGCCTTGCATGCGAATTCATAATCAGCCGCAAACATCCTGAAATCGGCACCTATGGCAGACGCAACGATGGTTGCAGTCGGCTTTACTGCATATGGATGGGATTCCGATCCGATATATATGGCACCAATATCCTTTGGATCGATCTTACCGCGAAGCAATGCCCTTCTTGCGGCCTCAACTGAAATTGTGGCAACATCCTCATCTGGAGCCGGCACAGACTTGCTCAGGATGAATATTCCATTCTTTATGTTGTCTGGATCCTCACCCCATACCCTGGCTATCTCCTCAGGTTTTATTCGGTATTTCGGTACGTATGAACCGTAACTCACTATACCCTGCATCTTTTATCGTCAGGGAAGCCCGTTGTTATATATAATTGTGACTTGGTTTAGATCGGCAATTGCCGAATAATAATGATGAGATATGGATAAGAAGTTGAATAATAACTATAAATACATAAAAATGATACCAAATAAACGGTGTAATAATGGCAGACATGTCTGATAATGCCAGGAAGATTTATGATGCAATGAAGAGGATTGGGGCTTCCAGTGAAGACAAGCTGAAGACGGCTGATGACATAATGAAGGCCGCATCGTTAGGGAAGGCTGTGGTTGCTGCATCCCTCCAGGAACTTCAAAATAAAGGTTACGTGAAGAGAGTTGCCAGGCAGAAGAGTGCCGGTTACTACATTGTAAAGTAATTTTTCAAAGAAACAAGGAACTTGTCCCTGATATTTTTACTAAAAATACAAATACATAGATAAGGTTACTTGAACGTAACGAGTCCAAAAATGAGAACATTAATACTGAACATAGACAGGGATAACGATTTCGGGGATAAGGCTGGCATAGTTGGACCTCTGGTGGGGTATACGGAATGCTACAATGCCGCCATGAAACTTGTAAGCATAGATCCTGAGGACTCGGATTCAAATGCTCTTTTCGGCGCAGCAAAGCATTATGAGGATCTGATTAAAAGGGGAGAGGATGTGGAACTTGCCCTTGTAACCGGTGATCAGAACGTTGGTGAAAAATCAGATGAAATCATAGGAAAACAGCTGGACGAAGTTCTTTCCATGGGAAAATACGATAATCTTATTCTTGTAACGGATGGAGCTGAAGATGATTTTGTCATCCCTCTCATAACGTCAAGGATAAAAATAAGGTATGTGAAACACATAATTGTGAGGCACAACCAGGACATAGAGTCTCTTTATTATTATATCGTAAGGGCTCTTAATGACAAGAAAGTTGTCAATAAGATCATAATACCATTCGGTCTTGTCTTCCTGACCTATGGTATCGTATCACTGGTCCTGCTCATATATTCAACACTCATTACAAAGGCAACTTATATAGCGCCCAGTGCAGGGGCCGTTACATTTGTTACAATTGTTCTTGGTTCTTATTTCGTTGAAAAGGGATTCAGCCTGGGGAAGGTTTTTCTCAACACACTCAGGGAGATCAGGAAGTATGCGGAAGATACGAGAATATCATTTGTTTCCTATGTAATATCCACATCTCTGATATTTGCGGGTTTTGCATCCAGTTACGTTGCGACCTATAAGGGATACAGCCACAGTATTCTTGATGCTGCACTGGTCTTCATATCATTTTACATATGGTGGCTTTACGGAGCCATTGCTTCCCGTGAGACCGGAAAGGCAGTTGAAGCATACATGAACAACAGGAAGTATAATCCAGCCAAGATAATTTACAGCCTTCTGTTTTTCCTTTCTCTTGGATTCGTAATTTACGGGATGATAAATTACATCAGGTACGTCCTTGGATTCATTACGTTCAGGTATATTGTGTTCAACGTTATCCTGATTGTCCTTGGAATTGTCATAGCCGTTCTGTCATTTGCTATCCACAGAACTTATGCTGCCGAACCTGAAGCTTCCGGAGCTTCGCCAATAGAACAGTCGATTTTTGAGGGAAAGCAGTAGGCAAGGTATGGATATCGAAACCTGGATGCTTATATACAAGGAAATTTTAAGTGACTTTGGTTATGATGAGCATAAGGACAGAATATCCTGCTCATATTTGTCTGAAAACATTTGCAAAGTGGATCTGTCAGGACTTCTTGACAGATTCAGGTCTTCTGTGATTACGGTTGTCGGCAACGCGGACAACCTCCAGAAAGAGATTTCCTGCGTCACCGGGACAGTTATATGCGCAGGATCTTCAATTTCACGCTACATTGAAATGAGAGGACTTCCTGACATTATAGTTACGGATCTGGATCATGGAATCGATCCATTCATCGAATCTCTCAAAAATGGAAAAGTTGGCGTAATACATGCGCATGGGGATAACCTGGACATGATCCGTGAATTTCCCTTCTCAAACAGCTACCATATCATTGGAACCTGTCAGTGCCTTCCCTATCCAAATACAATGAATTTTGGAGGGTTCACTGATGGTGATAGAGCAGTTATCCTGGCTGATTATCTGGATTCTCCCCGGATAAACATTGTTGGATTTGACTTCGATCACCCTGCCAAGGGATCATCACCACTCAAGGCAAGGAAGCTGAAATGGGCAAAGAGGATCATAGCCATGGTATATGAATCACGTCTGGAGAAATACGGTAAGGATAATATCATTCAAGGCGGAAAAACTTTCCGTCCCTGAAAATGACAACAAAATTAACGGAATCCAGACTCAGAGCCATATCTATGTCTGCGGTTGCGCCCAGCCTGGCAAGTATCCTGGAGCCACCACATTCCCTGACTCTGTTTATGTATTCCTCAGGATCAGGAAAGAAACCTGTGAGACATTCCTTCAGGAAATCTGCGTAAATGTTGTCTTCTTCTGAGATTCCGTCAGGTCTGTCAGATCTGATAATCCACACCTCTTCCCTGTCCCTGGCATAGTTGAGAGTTGCAGTGTGATTCACAAATGCTCCTGTTATTATCTCCGTTCCAGGCTTAAGGCGTTTCAGTGCTCTGGTGCCATTGGTGGATGTTATGGCGACGATCTTCCCATTGAGATCGGCAGTGGACATTTCACTGGGGGAATTATTGTAATCGAGGCTTGGTATCCTTATGCCAAACCGTTCTCCAACGGTCACAACATCTGGATTATCCTTGGAGAATTTTCTTATGTCCCTGATCCTGGAAAAGGGAACAACATACTTTGCACCTCTTGAGAGTATGACAGGGATTGTTGATGTGGCTCTGTATATATCCACGAGAATGCAGAAATTTCCCGCGCTGGCAAAGTCCCGTCTCCCGGAAAGGATGTGTACCCTCAGAGCACCACCATACTTTGGCGTATGCCCGACGCTCTGTTTAATTTTTCCTTAATTCGGTGTTTTGAAAAAAGTTGATCCACCTCCATGGAGATAATGGACGTTGGTTTTGCACTATATCCCGCCTATTGCTGAATGATGTCTGATTCCGGAATAATCCTCTCCATCCATTCATTTTTCCTTATTCCCTATAATCATGCTATTACCAACAAAGATTAAAAAGTTGATTATGATGTGGTCTGGCTTTAGGTAATTAATATGGCACAGACTGTAAAGACCATGGTGGAAGGTGGAAAGGCAACAACCGGGCCACCCCTGGGTCCAGCGCTAGGTCCGCTCGGCTTAAACCTGGGACAGGTGATCAAGGAGATTAACGATAAGACAAAGAATTTCCAGGGAATGCAGGTTCCTGTCACCGTAACAGTGACGGATCCTGCGGCAAAGAAGTACGAGATAACGGTTGGTATACCACCAACATCTGCACTTCTCAAGAAGGAGGTTGGAATTGAGAAGGGATCTGGGAAAAGAAAAGAAACAGTTGCAGGAAATGCAACGCTTGACCAGATCATCAAAGTTGCCAAACAGAAGATGAGCGGAATGCTTGCCAATGATCTGAAGGCCGCAGTTATGGAAGTCCTGGGAAGCTCGGTTTCATTGGGAATAACCGTTGACGGAAAGGATCCAAAAGAGATGCAGAAATTAATAAACAGTGGGGAGATAAAGGTAGAATAATACGGTGAAGTAGGAGAGCTGCATGGCTCGCTTGAACTACAGGTGATAACATGGCAGATGAGTTGTTAAGAGCTATAACTGAAGCTAAGGAAAAGGCAAGGGAAAGGAAATTTCTCGAAAGCCTTGAGATAGCCATAAATATGAAGGACATTGATCTTTCCGATCCAAAGAACAGGATCAATGAAGAGATCGTGCTTCCAAAGGGAAGGGGTAAAGATGTCAAGATTGGTGTTTTCGGCACAGAAGAAACACAGTTCAAGGTGAAAGGCGTTGCCGATTATATATACGGCCCCGAGGATCTCAACAAGTTTGGGGAGGACAAGAAAGGATTCAAGAAGATTACCAGCGGCATTGATTATTTTCTCGCTGACGTTGCCCTGATGGGAACCATAGGAAAGAGTCTGGGTCAGGTTCTCGGACCGAGAGGAAAGATACCTAAACCTCTTCCAAGAGGTCAGGATCCAGTTCCCATAATAAACAATCTTAGGAAAACAGTGAGAGCGAGGAGCAAGGATAAGAAAACCTTCCATGTACCCATTGGAACCAGGGATATGAAGGATGAGGATCTGGCTGAAAATGTGGGTGCCGTTATTAAAAGGATAACCGGCAAGCTTGACAAGGGCATAGGTAATATAGAATCTCTATTCGTGAAGACAACAATGGGCAAGGCTGTAAAAGTGGAGGTGACAAAGTTATCATGACGAAACCAACTGTGACAAAGCCTGCCAAATGGAAGGTTGAACTTGTAAATGAGGTCTCCAGGGAGATTGACAGTAACAGTCTTTCTGCCATAGTGAGCATTGCTGGCATCAGAAATAACCAGTTGCAAAGTATCAGGAGCTCGCTTAAGGGGAAAATGAAACTCCAGGTTGTCCGGGGAACCCTGCTTGAAAAATCTGTGGAAAGGTCAAAGAAGGAGAATATCAGCAGAATCCTGGAAGTAATGAAGGGGCAGATAGCCCTTGTCACCGGGAATCAGGAGCCTGTGGAACTTTACGAGCTTCTGGAATCAACAAGAACAACTGCTGCTCCCAGAGGGGGAGAGGTTGCTGAAAATGATATTGTTATAGAGCCCATGGACACAGGCTTTCCACCAGGCCCAATGATAAGTGAATTTCAGAAGGTCGGTCTTCAGACGGCAATTGAGAAGGGAGCTATTGTAATCAAGAAGGAAACGGTCTTTGTGAAAAAAGGTGAGGTCATATCAAAGGAAAAGGCCGGAATTCTTGGGAAGCTCAATATAAAGCCCATAAAGGTGGGTCTCAATGTTCTTGGTGCAGTAAAAGACGGCATTTTCTACAGTAAGGATGTCATGTCCATTTCAACTGCAAGGATAACGCTGGATATGACAGTTGCATTCTCTCAGGCAAAGCAGATTGCCCTCAACACGTTTTTCATAACGCCCGAGATATTGCCTGAAATACTGTTCAGGGCAAGGCTTTCTGCCGAAATGCTAGCAGTATCTGCAGGTGTTGTGGACGAGAAAAACATAGAGCTATTTATCATGAAAGCGATCAGGGATGCATCGGCTGTGAGCAGCGCTATCAGTGGAGATCACAGGGAAGAGGCTGCTTCGAAGGAAGAAAAGAAGCCGGACGAGAGAGATGCAAAGAAGGAGGAGGAAGATGTCTCTTCCGGACTTGACGCTCTGTTTGGATAGAAAAGGAGGTAAAAGAAATGGAATATGTGTATGGTGCACTGCTGCTTCACTCAGCAGGTAGTGAGGTCGACGAGGAGAAGCTCAAGAAGGTCCTTGAAGGTGCCGGTGTCACACCGGACGAGGCAAGGTTAAAGGCACTTGTATCAAGCCTTAAGAACGTGAACATTGACGAGGTTTTGAAGAACGCCTCTACAGCAATGGTTCAGCCCGCTGCCCAGGAAAAACCAGCTGAGAAGAAGGAAGAGAAGAAGCCAGAAAAGAAAGAAAAGGACGAGAAGAAAGAAGAGGCTTCACAGGAAGAGGCTCTTGAGGGTCTGAGCTCGCTGTTTGGATGAAAGCATGGACTTCTATGCCTATGTGTGGGGAGTTGTGAAATACGTCCTGCCCATAATGATATTTATCATTGCAGTGGCGGTTTCCCCAAACATCCTTCTTATTATTATATCTGTGATTTGGATAACGTCCTCCATCACTGTTTCGGTTCTGAGTATGGAACCTTCAGGGAAGAGGAACAGACCATCCTGAGAAAATTATAATTTTTTCTAACAATATTTTTCAAATCTTTCGTTACTGATATTAAAAAAATAAATATTTAGGGTTAACAGAATTATCTAACGAGACCCAGTTCCTCAAGTTTCTTCATAACCTCTTCTGGATGCTCCTTTGGGGACACTCTTGGATATACATGCCTTATGATGCCGTCTTTGTCGATCAAGTACGTAACTCTGCTGGCCGTGTTCCCACCGAGAACACCGTATTTTGAAGATATCTCTTTCTTGTCGTCGGCAACCAGTGTGAAGTTCAATCCGTACTTCTCCTGGAACTTTTTGTGCGATTTCTGGCTGTCAACGCTTATACCCAGCACCTTAACCCCTCTCTTTTCATAATCGCCCATCCTGTCCCTAAAGCCGCATGCTTCAGTTGTGCAACCCGGTGTGTCGTCCTTCGGATAGAAATAGACAACTACCGGCTTTCCCCTGAAGTCCTTCAGAGATACTCTTTTCCCCTCATGATCTACAGATTCAAAATCCGGTGCCCTTTCTCCAACTTTCAAAACATCTGCCATGGTTTACATAATGACATCTGTTATTATAGGATTTTGTGTTTAATAGTTAGAATAAATAAAGCGTTGTTATCGTTATGCTGAAAGCATAATGGTTAGGGTAGACCGAATATTTTGTCATAAAAAATCAGGGGATCATTCCTGAAAATAATGTGTTTCGCTGATTATCATGATACATTGCTGTAAATGTCACCAAGGTGATGTATATTCCTTATTCCCTCGCCCATTCCCCTGGACAGCAGGGACGCAGTATCCATGAGCGAGATGCCCACGCATATATATCTTGAAATTCGGTCCCTGACAAAGACCATCTGATCTTTCTTTATACCGTCATCTGCCTGAACTATGCCTTTTAAAAAGACATTTGCACCATTTATTATGTGCGGAACAGCCCCGTCGTCCACGGTAACATTGCCATGATTCGGTCTGTGTGTATTCACATAATAGAGAGAAGGGAAGAGAGAACCGTTATCTATCAGGTAGGGTTTCTTATCAACGTAATATATGGAATAACCAGTGAGCTCCTCCACCTCTATGCTCTTCCCACTTTCCAGGATTATTCCTTCATGTGAAAGTCTTTCCCCAAGCAACTTCATATCTCTTTTTGACAGGAAATGTCTGCTCATCTCAGACACCGTACTTTTTAAGCTCTTCCATTCCTTCCTTCATCTGTTCGGCATTTCCTGAGATGATGGATTTCAGGGGACCAGCAAGCCTTAATGCAAGCTCACTCTGCTCTGGAGAAAACATCCAACCCCTCTTTTTGGAATCGCCTGTCACACTGAGATATGCAATGTATATGGATTTCCTGATGCTGTTTGTCAGGTTTCTTTCAGCGTATCTGGAAGCCTCGTCACTTCCGCGCTTCCGGTGTATCTTGATCAGCTCAAGGAGAAATTCAGCATCGGGCGACCATGCAGAAACCGATATGGAATTATCCACCTCTATCTCATCCTTGATGGAACCGAGCTGATTCAGCTGGCTGAGAGGATCGCCGCTGAGTTTTCTCCTCTCTTCAGGTGAAGATTCAGGATAGTAAATGGATATGATCTCATCCCTGTGTTCCTTCCAGAGCATCTCCAGAAGCTTCCTGAAGCTTGGGGTCTCCAGCTCGAGACCCTCTGTAAGATTCTCAATGATACCATTGATCTTCATGGGATCATAATTTACGTTTTCAACCGCCATGAGAAATTCCTCCGCTGTCTTGTAGACGGAATCTCCTATTATGAAATATTTCATGGAAAGGGCCTTCTTCTTCCTGAATGTTCGGGTGCCATCTATGATCGTCCTTGTATCGGCCTTACCGGAAAGGTACTGCATCCTTATCTCCATGGGAACTTCATCACTGATCTGGGAGAGAATATTGCAGGAAATGGTAAAATCCAACTCCGGGTTTCTCACAAGTATGTGTTTTGAGATGATTGGTATGATATTCTGCCTGTAATCGTCGTGTATCCTGACGGTAACCTTTGAAAGAAATATAAGATCCATATATGACTCTGAATTTCCAATCTCTATGATATCATGTTTTGTGCAGGGAATTGAATGCTCATTAAGTATCTCCTCGAAAAAATCTATGTCCGGCGCATCATCCTTGCAGGTGGCAAGAAACCTGGTCTTTGAGGAGTAAATTCTTACTCCCCTGCTCTTTACAAGTGAAGAGAAGGCGAGCATCCTGAAAGTCTCGTTCTGTGAATTCTGAACACCTGCCAGGACAACCTCATCGGTATTCCCTCTCTTTGAGTACTCCAGATTTCCGAAGGGAGTGTGTATAGTACCAAGAATGGGAACAGAACCAGAGCTTATGACCTTGTAGGTTTCGGAAACACCGCTGAGAAATTGATCGGCCGATCCTGCGTATCTGTCCAGCTTGTTTGCCTGAACCATTGAATATATCTTCTTCCTGTACTGAACAAAAGGGCACAGCATTCCTTCATGGAGGCATTGAGGCACAAGAGCTATGGGATCCTCCATTGTGATTTTTAATTGATCAAGAAACTTCTCAGATTTTTCCTTTGAACTGTACTTTACATTTATGGGCATTAGCTCTTTTCCAGCATTCTTATGGCCTCTGCCTTCACTGTAACCGGAATGGGAACCATGCTTTCCACGAGCTGGACCGTCACTTCTTCCTTCACCTTGTCTATGGATGTTATCTTTGCCCTTTCACCCTTGAAAGGGCCATCCACAAGCTCAACAAGGGCTCCAAGTTCCAGTCCCGTAATTGCTGGCTTCGGTGTGAGATAGTGTGTTATCTCGTCAACCGATATGTCACCTTTAACCTCACCCTTAAATGAGCGTATTCCCTTCGCAATAAATCCAACCCTGTCAGGGTGCATGGTCTCGACAAAAATGTATCCCTTTACTTCCTTTGGAGACATTATGGATAAGACTTCATTGATCACATCACGTGTTCCCTTGGCTCTCTCATCCTTGTCCTTCTGGCTTCTTGTATATAGATCCCTGGCAACCTCCACCTCATGACCAACGGTGGTCTTTAGCGCAATGATCACCGGGATGAGCGTTATGGAAAAGGAACCAGAAAATGAGTGTATGCCGTCTGCAGATTCCACCCTTATGCCTACATTTAATCTGTCGCCTTTTGATCCGCCTTTTGGCGTATATAGCGTCAGGGCTACTTCCCTATCCTTTTTCTCATCTATGTCAAGTGATTCTTTCACGGGATCTTGTGATTCAGGAGAAATGAAATATTCATGATCTTTCCCCGTGTTGAGGACGACCCTCCACTCAATCATCTGATCCTTCTGCTGGAAGTTCGCGGATACGTATACATTGAATTTTCTCTTTGTTGACTGTATGTTATGAATTACAATGGGAATTGAAACCTCCCTGTCACACCCTATGAGAATATCCTTCAGGTGGATTGAAATCCAGTTTTTTTCGGTGCTAGTTTCTACCAAGTGCTTCACCTAATAATATACGCTCATTATCAGGTAGATGATAAAACCTATCCAGCCTAGCAGAAGTATTCCAAATCCGGTTATAAGGAGAACCTTTAGATATTCTTCCCTGTTTGGTTTCTTCGCCATTTTAATTATTCTGGCGTATTTGCCTTTTCCTATACCGGAAAATTTTTTCTCGATCTTCCCCTGTATCTCTTCAGCTAGGTCGTCAATGGTCATGTGATCCTTATGATAATCATATCAAAGAAATAAAACATTTGCATTTTATCAGTGAGTTGGTTACGTAAGATCAAGTTCAACAGTGAAATCCTTTTCCCTGAAACTCTCTGATATCTCCTCTATTCTCCTGTGGAGCTCAGGAGAAATTTTATTCATAGATATGGAAATGGCCTTCTTTGAAGCATTTGCCACAACGAAACCAACCGTCCGGTCATCTGGCATAACCTCCTCCTTCCTTGCGTATGATTCTATGAATTCCATGAGTTCCTCGTCCATATAACTGGATGTCATCAGATCAAGCAAAGAAATAAGGGAATCAGGAAGTTTGGAAAGCTCAACGCATATGGTGGACGGATGCTGTTCACCAACCACCATATTGTATATTACGCATTCAACCAAGGCGGATCAGCCTTTAGGATTTGACCTTCTTAAGGTACCACCTTTCCGCGCCTTCCTTGTCTCTGGCAAGGCTATCCGAGAGAGTTGTGGGTGCACTCTGGATGCCAGGGTCTCCAGGTTTCCAGTTGGCAGGTGTTGCAAGCTTTTTGTCCCAGTTGAACTGAAGTGCCTTTATTACCCTTATGATCTCCTCTATGCTTCTTCCGGTCTCCGCAGGATAGTATATCATCCATCTCACAACCTGGTTTGGATCGATTATGAACACTCCCCTCACAGTGACACCGGATTTCTCATCATAGAGGTTGTATAACTTCGTGACTTCCTTGTCTATGTCAGCAATAACAGGAAATGGCACTTCAACACCATAGTGCTCCTTTATGTCTCTCAACCAGGCTATGTGACTGTAAACACTGTCAACACTAAGCCCGATTAGTTCCACACCAAGCTTCTTAAAATCCTCATATCTTTCTGTGAAGGCTAGGAATTCAGTGGTACATACCGGTGTGAAATCGCCGGGATGCGAAAATAGCAGAACCCATTTCCCCTTCAGAGATGAGAATACCAGAGGACCCTTTGTTGTAGTTGCCGTAAAATCAGGCGCTTTCATGCCCAAAAAAACTGCCATGTTTTCACCTTTATAGTTATGTCTAAGAAGGAATTAATCTTATCGGAATATGCAAAATCAGCGCTTAACGTTGCTCACATAACTCTCTGCGAAATATGTGATAAATATGTCTGCGCCGGCCCTGAAAACTGATTGTATATACTCATCTATCACTTCTTTCTGAAGAAGTCCCTTATCAACGGCATTAGCTATCATGGAATATTCTCCGCTGACCCCATAGGCGGCAATCGGGAGATCGAAAAACTGCCTTGCCCTGGTAAGGACATCCAGGTAGAATAATGCTGGTTTAACCATTACGATATCTGCTCCTTCCTTTACGTCCAGGTCTATCTCTCTCATTGCCTCTCTGTAATTCCGCGGGTTCATCTGGTGTGTCTTCCTGTCGCCGAAAGACGGTTTACTGTCCGCTGCCTCTCTAAATGGACCGTACAGAAGGGAAGCATACTTGGCGCTGTAGGACATTATGGGGATTTCCTGGAACCCATTCGTGTCAAGGGCATTCCGGATAGCCCTAACCTGTCCGTCCATCATGCCGCTCGGAGCAATGATATCAGCGCCTGATTCTGCATATGTTACAGCGATCTTTCCATAGGCCTCAATGGTAGAGTCATTGTCAATGACACCATTTCTTATGATGCCGCAATGGCCGTGTGATGTGTATTCGCACATGCAAAGATCCGTTATAATGATCCCAGAATAATTTTCCTTGAGGATCTTTATGGATTTCTGGATTACCCCATCCGGATCGTAGCTGGAAGAACCAAGCTCATCCTTGTCTTCCGGTATGCCGAAGAGAAGTATTGCACTTATGCCCAGCTCATCGAGGTGCCTTGCATAATCACCAATTGAATCCATACCATATCTGTATATGCCCGGCATTGAATCGATGCCCTTCCTTCCCTTGAGGGACTCATCAATGAAAACAGGCATAACAAGCCTGTCTGTTAATATACGTGATTCAGCAGTCAGCTCTCTTATCCTTCTATCATACCGATTTCTCCTAAGCCTGGTTTCGGGAAACATATAAGGTATAGCATTAATGCCAATTTATACTATTTCAGTTTTTATCTGAGAACAGAGCTCCAAGAAATAAGCAAACAGCTGACCATTCTATGTTATTATTTAACAGGAAAATTATGGGGAAAAGTGGAAATGAACAATACTTTGATCATGGATTGATCACATAATTACGCCTCTAATGATCTGTTAAGGCGATTCTATAACATTGTGATCGTAAGTTCATCATGATTGCGGAGCAAAAAAATTTCATTTGTTGTCACAGAGGATTCTCATAAATGTCTTGAAATCTCATTACTGTGGAAAAGCAACATTCTACAGATATTTTTTGTCTAATGATTCATAGAATGCCATAAATGAAATTCTCATCCTAATGATGTACAGATACCAAAGGATACATATGATTATAAAGCCCAGAAAATAAGGCGATCCTGCAAATTCATGGGCTTCTGCTCAAAGGATACTGAATCTGCTGACAGGAAATGCCGTCATCCAATGAATGCACTGGATCGTCTAAAAAACTAGTTAGCACTTATGTTTCTCTTTGTTTGATTTGTAGATTTAAATACGTAAATGAGCAATAAGACAGCAAACAGCAGGGAAAGTATGAAACCCGTTGACATTAGAAACGAGTTGATGTTATTCTGCCCATTGAAAAGGAATAATAACCCATCTATGCCGGCAAGCAGAACCGACAAAAAGAGACCTATGGCACTGAGCAAAGTTCTCAAACTTCCAGTTCCTATGGAAAGAAATAATATGCCCAGAGATACGAGTCCTATTAATATTCCAAGGAACATGTGAGCCATTACTATGGGAAAGCCACCATACGGTCCATATCCCATCATGAAGAAGGGAGACATAACTGGTATTGATACGAAAAGATTTATGTACATTCCAAGAAGGAACTGAATGAATAGAAAAACAAAGAGAATTATAACCATGGCTGACAGGCCATCGGCCATCATCCTTCTCATTGACATCATTAGAGGCAGTAATGATTAGACGTTATTAAGCATTGATATGCTTGTATAAGTAACTTGGGATACGACTGTACAATCTGAAATTGTAAATTCTGTATGTATACAAACCATGCAATGATTGAGTGAAAAGGCTCAGAATATTACTGCATTATCACGCTAAGTAAAATTATGCACAAAGAAGATAAGAAGCAAACTTACAGAATTGACGAGGTTCACTGCAGCCTTTTCCTTACCTTTATTTAAACCTCATTATGAAGCTTAATTATGGGCCACCCTTCTTTGTCGTTCTCAACTGTCGTAACAAAGAGTCTTGACGGGTCATGGTTCATAGTAACATAGCCGTAAACGTCATTCAGATGTATGATGTAGTTGGCAAAATGGAAAATCTTGCTGTACTGTTCATCATCTGAAATGATAACCACAAGTCCCATGGACCTTATCTTGTTTACAAGGTTAAGAAAATCTCCATAGAAATTCTCACCGTATACGAATGAGAGATAATCGGTTGAGAATATGAAAACCTCCGGAGCATTGGTGTTAGACATGTAAAAATCAATGACCTCCTGGGGGAAATCCTCACTCATGCTCTTCCCATTCATATTTATTATGTAGGGACTGCTCCTATCTGATTTCTCTCCTGTTATGTAAAACCTCATAAGTTCCGGATCGAGACAGTTCATGAATATCCTGGAGGTTTCATTGCTCGCAGAAGATATGTCAAGGACACCTCTTGAATCCTCAAGTGTTTCCCTAATGAGGCTATTCTTGATGAGGTTTACAACCTTGTCCACTGATGTATAGTTACCCACCCTGTGAAGCATGAGAACAGTTCCCACTGGAAGCGCCGGATCGTCAAGATCCAGGAGTTTACAAATCTCATCAAAACCCAGTGGGACTTCCATTTTACTGATATTCTTCTTGACGATGGGGTTCAGCCTGCCGGATGGATATTTTATATTCGGCCGATGGAAGGAATGATATCTTCCGTTATCAAGGGTGTAAATGTATACAGGATTCGATCCTATTGATACGCCTCTCATCTTCTCCACAAGTACCGATCTTATGAGGAAGTTATTCTTTATGTCATGAGACATTGTGACAACTCCGTCGGCATAATACTCCATGGGAGAATCTCCAAACTGCTCCATGATCAGAACAATGTTTGCCCCAGATGCCTCCACAAGGTCCTTCTGGATTATTGAAAAGAGGAGCTTGATATCTATTTCATATTTCTCCGACAGTGCCTCTATGGAATCCACAACAATCATTGGTGCCTTGTTGATGTTCTGGTCAACGAAGGAATATAGTGACTCAAGTTCCGGTAGAAGCTCAGCCATGTTGAGGACAAGACCACTCTTCACATCGGTTCCCCTGGTTAGCCTACCCTCTTCTATCATTCGCTCAAGATTCTGCAGATTACCCTTGAAAGCTTCAGACATCTCATGGACTTCCCTGTTCCTTGATCGATTTCCGGAAGTCACCTCAGGTATCCACGGGAACTTGGTAATCAGGGGGTCTTCAGAAAACCTTGTTGTTAAGTAGTATACCGGGGATTGTTTTCTCATATGCTCCAGGAGTTCCAGTGCAAACGTGGTTTTTCCCGCACCTGGCTTACCTTTGATTATGAGGGAATTTCCATAATCCTGCGTGAAAAACTTGGAAAACAGATCAAGCATTGCATCATCTATCATTGAAACTAACACATAAAGCATTGGTTATAAATATACTTTTCTTTAATTTCTTTTTAACAAATAATAATATCAGGCGCAACTCTAGTGAAAACAAATGTATATTTTTTACTGTGTATGATATTATTTTTGAAAACGTGAACTGGATGATGGCATAAGGGTACAGAAAATTTTCATCATTATTTCAAAGTGTAAAAACAAATCAACTCTCTCCTCGAATAAGAATATGTCTATCAAGGTAAATTATCCATTTGTTCTCCATTTTTTAAGAATGTTGACAGAATAAAAAATTAAGCAATGAATACTTCCAACCTAATTTCTGGCATAATTAGTTTATTTTGTTCGTGTTCAAGCTAAGACATTACATCACAATGGAGCTCAGCGATTCAAGGAGAAAAATAGTGTACCGAAAGCTGCAAGACCAATTGTATTTGTGAATAGGAGTATTATGGCGAGTGATGATGGATAAATAAATGCCATGGTGAAATATTCATATATACTGGCAATGGACTGTGCCAGGAAAAACATGGAGAACAATATAATGGATGTGATTGAGCTGAAACCTGATGATATTCTTGTTCTCACATAAACACCAATTATGAGTGCAAGTAATACAGCTTCAATGCCAAGAATAGAAATATTCGCAATCCAGTAAATCCCCAGTGTCATCTTATTCCTGCCTTCTTAAATATAAAATCCAACTTGTCCTGGTTAGAGATCAACAATGGAGATATAAAATAAACTCTGCCATATTTATCACCCTGAGCTACTATCAGATTGTTCTTTTCCAAAAATTTGATATGATGCTCCACGGTTCGATAATTTAGATGCAACGATTGGCTTATGCTGTGGATATTTCCAGGATTCTCCATCAGACTTTTTACTATTTTCAACCTTGTTATACCTCCTTTTGTTCCTATGAATATCCACCATAATGAACGTGAAATGGCATCTGAATTGGGAAACATCTAACTAGTCTCGCTCCCTGATTAATATAAAATGTAATAAGATTTATTGTAAAAAAATAAGGCGATCTTGAAGGAAATATAAAGAGAAGAAAATTCATTTGAGTCTCATACCTTGGACAGAGGGCCAATTGCTGTGTTGTCAAAGATTTCGTTTATTATTACGAAGTTGGTTTCACCGTTTGTTGAACTGAATCCCATGTTTTGATACTGTAAGGTGTATGTAACGTTTATGTAGTCAAACTGTGAAAGGTTGGAGGAACTTTGAACAATGAACTGTACGGTTGCCAGAACAGTTGCCGAAGACCCATTAATCATGATTACCGGTGGGCTTTCACTATAAAACCATACGGCGTTCCACATGCTGAAGAAACGTGTCCAAGTGGCATTTATTTCTGATGTGCCGGTGTAGTTTCCCTTCAACGGACCATTAACCCAGTGTAGGGTTGAATTAGAAGTGTACTGCTGCATTACAAGTGAGACATTCTCAATGGCTATGGCGTTCCAGTGGCTGAACGCTAGATTGCTTATCTGGTTATACTCGTATGATTCCTGGGAAAATGAAATAAAGCCTGTTCCTGTAATATGCCATACTTCATTGCTAATCATGAAACGATTGTTCTGGAATACGAAACTTAGAACATAAGAAACATCAATGTATTGTACCTGGAATGGTTCAGAGAATGGTGTTACTATGAACTGATTATGAGAAACCACTGTAGCATTGTTTCCTGATGCATTTACAGTGGGCGGAGCCTCAGCATAGAACCAGACTGCACTCCAGAGATTGAAGAATTTACCCCAAACATTCAAGATGGACGTGTTCCCAGTGTATGTCCCTGAGAGAGGACCACCTATCCAGTGAAGTGTGGCATTTGGCTCATACTGATCAGCGAGCAGGCTGACATTCTCTATGGCTATATCATTCCAGTGAGTAAAGGCCGCTTGCAAAGATGCCTGCTCCATCAGGGCAGTGACCTGTGAACCGGTGTAAGATATATAGCCTGAACCGGTTATATGCCATGTTTCTGAATTTATTAACCATTTGTCAGAAACCTTCACATAGTTGAGTGTATAGGAAACGTTCAGATATTGTACTTGTTGCTGGTCAGAAAAAGGTGTCACCACAAACTGATTCAGAGAAGTCACAACGGCATTATCACCGCTAACGCTTACTGTTGGCGGAGCCTCAGCATAGAACCAGACTGCACTCCAGAGATTGAAGAATTTACCCCAAACATTCAAGATGGACGTGTTCCCAGTGTATGTCCCTGAGAGNGGACCACCTATCCAGTGAAGTGTGGCATTTGGCTCATACTGATCAGCGAGCAGGCTGACATTCTCTATGGCTATATCATTCCAGTGCGAAAATGCACTTTTTAAAACAACTGAGCCTTGCTGGTTATCATAATTCGCTGCCAAAGTATTGTTCTGAGCCTTCTCACTTGATGAGGAAGCAAAGGCATATCCGAAGGCACCAGCAAAAGCCAGTGTTGCAACAACAAACACTACAATCAAGGCATTCTTCTTATTCATACCGATCGATTCAATTATTTAAAATGCTGATTTAAGCTATTTCCAATATTTCATACAAAACATGTGCAAATCATGTGCATAACCATTATGGATGGATATCAGACCATGCAGCTTCATTCATTTTAAATGAAAAAAGCCCAGTGTCTAATGAATTTTTTTAAGAAAAAATTCGGCTTGAATTAAAATTCCAAGAAATCTGGAATAATAGTTGAGAATTCCGAGACAACTTTTACGTAAACTGGCAGAGTTAGCAGCTTGGTTCACTTACAATTTGTTTAAGAATGGAAAAGAATAATACGGTAGACCTGATGAAGAAGAATAATGATAGTAAATGGTGGTCTGAACCAAGAAAACACTGAGGAACTCTGGAGGGATTTCTTTGAGCGATTCGGCTACATGGAAAGGATCGTAAAATTCAAGGAGTTCTATCCTGATATAAAATCCATCACAGTTTCATTCAGGCATATTGTTGAGTTCAACAACGATTTTGCACAGGCCATAATAAACAATCCCCTTGATGTAATAGGAGCAGGTGAAAGCTTCATCAGCCGCTTTCTTGACAAAAGCAGGGATTCAGATTCCAGAAGGGTGAATATTCGGCTTGTGGATCTAAAAGAGAGGGATGTAAAGGTTGATATCAGAGATATAAGAAGCGACAGGATTGGAAAGCTTCTAAGCGTTACTGGCATAGTTAGGAAAAGGACAGACGTCCTTCCAAGACTACAGAATGCGGTCTTCCAGTGCAGCCTGTGTGCCGAAAAGACCATAGAACCGCAGCAAAGGGGCAGACTTGAGGAGCCTCCCAAATGTTCCAATCCGGACTGTGATGCAGATAGGGTAAAGGCAAAATTCAAGCTGATTCTTGAAGAGTCAGAATTTGTGGACGTCCAGAAAATAGAAGTGCAGGAAAACCCAGAGACGATGGAAGGTGGTACACAACCACAGAGGATAACTGTTGTTCTCGAGGATGATCTTACCGGAAGGATAGAACCGGGTGAAAGGGTGATCATCGACGGTGTTCTCCTTGCAGATCAGAAGAGAATAGGGGCAGTTCTGCTCACCGAGTTTACCACTTATGTGTACACACTGAATTACAGGAAGGAAACAAAAGAAATGGAAAGCGTTGAAATAACCCAGGAGGACGAGGAGAAGATAAGGAAACTTGCATCAAGGCCTGGCATAGTGGAACTACTAGCCAAGTCAATCGCACCGACAATATATGATATGGATATAATAAAACAGAGTCTGGTGCTGCAGATGTTCGGTGGTGTCAGGAAGGTTATGAAGGATGGAACTACCATAAGGGGTGATATTCATATTCTCATTGTTGGAGACCCCGGAACTGCGAAATCACAGCTTCTCCGCTATATGACAGATATCACACCCAGGGGCGTTTTCGCCTTCGGCAGGGGTTCAAGCTCAGCAGGTCTCACAGCTGCAGCTGTCAGGGATGATTTTGGTGAGGGAAGGTGGACTCTTGAGGCTGGTGTACTTGTTCTGGCAAATAACGGCCTTGCTGCCATAGATGAGCTTGACAAGATGGACCCTGTGGACACTTCCTCCATGCACGAGGCCATGGAGCAGCAGTCCTATTCATTCTCAACAGAAATCGATGTAAATCCCACTGGAAGAATTAAGATAGGTGACTTCGTGGATTCTCTCATGGAAAAAAGGAAGGGTGAAACAGTTGAAGGCATAAACTGTGAAATTCTTCCCCTTAATGGAGAGTACACAATCCTTTCATCCAATCTTCATAACATAATAAGGGGAAGGATAACACAGGTGAGCAGGCACATCGCGCCAGATCATCTTTTCCGTGTCAGAATTGAATTCGGAGTATTTGTTGATGTCACGGAAGAGCACCCCTTCCTTGTCATGAGAAATGGCCAGGTGGATCTGTTAAGGGCATGTGATCTTGTTACTGGTGACATGGTATTCATGAAGGACGGAGATGTTTCTTCAGATGAGAATGAGATAGATCAGGACTTTCCTTACGATGAGGGAGGTATACCATACTTCAAAGGAATGGTTACCTCCAGGGTAACCAGTGTTGAAACAATTCCATACAATAAAAGATGGGTCTATGACGTTGGTGTTGAGAAAAACCACGTATTTTTCTACGGTGATTTGCTGGTGCATAATTCCATCACAATATCAAAGGCAGGGATATTCGCAACACTGACATCAAGGTGCTCAGTACTTGCGGCGGCAAACCCAACACTGGGAAGATATGATGTGACCAAGACTCTCACAGACCAAATCAAGCTCCCCATCCCTCTGCTTTCAAGATTTGACATCATATTCAAGCTGACGGATACACCCGTAAGGGAAAACGACACAAAACTTGCTGATCATGTCATCAGGGCACACAGGTACGGGGAATCACTGAGGGTCATGGAGGCAGGTGGGGAGGTTGAAGATCTCGAGGACGATGAGAAGTTCACACCAGTCGTGGAGAAAGACCTGCTGAGAAAGTATGTGATGTTTGCAAAGAGCCGGATATTTCCCAGACTTTCAAAAGATGCCATGGAATACATAAGAAGGGATTACGTTGATTCCAGAAGCACCAATTCTTCTGAGGGCATGCCCATCACGGCAAGGCAGCTCGAATCCATAATACGTTTATCTGAAGCATCAGCGAGGATCAGACTTTCTGATACGGTAACAATGGAGGACGCCCAAAGGGCAAGGAGCATAATAAACTATTACATCAACCAGGTATCCTCCATTGACGGTGTCCCTGATGTTGACATCCTCATGACAGGTAATTCCACAAGGTCCCGGGGAGATATGGAGATTGTCCTGGACATAGTGAGGAAACTGCAGCAGGAGAAAGGTATTGCAGATTACGCTGATATAGATATGGACGGGAAGCAGAGGGGGATGTCAGAGGAGAGAATAAGGAATTCCCTGTCAAAGCTGAAGGCCATGGGGCAGCTATATGAACCATTTCAGAGCAGATACAAGGTGGTAAACTGAACAAGATAGTGATGAAAGTTGTTTCTGTAAATGGAGAAGTGCTTGTATCGGCTGCAGATAGAAATATCCTTAACAAGAATCTCAGAGAGGGGAAGCTACATCTCAAGGTTGACGAGGAATTTTATGGAAATGTTACCGTGAACGATGAAACCTTTCTTTCAGCGCTGAATATGTGCACCATTGCGAATCTTGTTGGCAACCATGTCGTTGATATGGCTATTGAGCATGAATTCGTTGATCCTGAAAACATAATTACCATATGCGGGGTAAAGCACGCTCAGTATGCCAAACTACTGGAGTAGGTAACCCGGATGGAAAATAATGTTCTGGAGGTATTTTCCAGCATATCCGACAAATACGATTTCCTGGACAGTATGATAAGCTGGGGTATGGATCAGAGATGGAGAAGGGCAATGGTCAGGAAGATACCCCTTGGTGACGGAAAGATGATACTGGACTGTGGAGCAGGCACAGGCAAACTTTCCTCACTGATACTGAAAAGATGTAAGACATGCCACATCACCATGGTTGATATAAACGACAGGATGTTCAGAAAGGAAAAGTTTCCGAATGTCCATTTCATAACATCAACGGTTGAATCAATACCTGTTGATGATATGACGCAGGATGCTGTTGTCTCAGCGTTCCTAACCAGAAATGTGCCAAAGCTTGAAAGGTACATATCAGAGACTTACAGGGTACTCAAACCCGGAGGCGTATTTGTGAACCTTGATATTTTTAGGCCTGTTCTGCCAGTATATAGAGAATTTTTTTCCCTTTACTTCTACCATATTGTCCCATTCATAGGAAACAGAGTGACAGGCTCCACTTCCTACACATATCTTGCTCAGTCAGTGAAAAGGTTTGTTACAACCAGCATGTTCTCAACGATGATGGGTCTCGCAGGTTTCCATGACATTGAAATGAAACCATTCATGTTCGGGTCTGTCTGCATGCATGCGGGCATAAAATGAATGCTGCTTGATAATAAACAGCAATGCTTAAATAAAGTCAATTAATTAAGAGGGGATGTTGGAATCATACAGGGAGGAGATAATTCCTGAGAAATGGTATAATATAATTCCTGACCTTCCGGAACCCTTACCCCCGCCTCTCGACAGGAGCAAGGGCAGATCGTCAATTGATCTCCTCAATGATATAGTACCAAAGGAGATTCTTAAACAGGAGTTTTCATTTTCAAGATACGTTGATATCCCCGATGAGGTGAGGGAGCAGTACATCCAGATCGGGAGGCCCACCCCTCTTGTTAGGGCAAGGAATCTGGAGAAACGCCTCGATTACAGGGGAAAGATATTTTTTAAATTCGAGGGGGCCACAGTAACAGGTTCCCATAAAATAAACACTGCAATACCCCAGGCGTATTATGCCGCACAGGAAGGTTCTTCTGGTACTGTCACGGAAACGGGCGCAGGACAGTGGGGAACTGCCACTGCACTTGCATCCTCCCTTTATTCTCTTCCATGCACGGTCTTCATGGTAAGGATAAGCTACCAGCAGAAGCCTGGAAGGAAAGTCATCATGAACACATACGGTGCGGATGTTATTCCAAGCCCATCAGATATGACTGGAAGTGGCTTAAAATTCTTCAAGGAGAATACCAATCACCCTGGCTCGCTTGGAATCGCCATAAGCGAGGCGGTGGAATATGCAATGAAAAAAAATTTGAAATACATGATAGGAAGTGTCCTTAATTCTGCCATCACACACCAGAGCATCATAGGTCTGGAGACAATTAAGCAACTTGAACTTGAGGGTGAGAAGGCAGATTCTCTCATAGGATGTGTAGGGGGAGGGAGCAACTTCTCAGGATTCGTATTCCCATTTCTCAATGATCATGAGGATATGGATATAATAGCTTCAACAGCAGAGGAAGTACCAAAGTTCACCAGGGGTGAATACAAATACGATTACATCGATTCTGCTGGAATTCTCCCTCAACTGAGGATGTTCTCTCTTGGAGCTGATTTTGTCCCACCGAAGATCTATTCTGGGGGTCTTCGATACCACGGCGCATCACCTTCACTCTCGCTGCTTGTGAGGAACGGTAGAATAAAGGCCGAGGACGTTTCCCAGAATGAGGTTATAGATGCTCTCAAGATATTCGCAGGTACCCAGGGAATCATTGCCGCTCCTGAATCCGGACATGCCATAGCTTCGGCCCTGCGATACATAAAGGCCAATAAAAATGAGAAGAAAACGGTCGTGGTAAATGTCAGCGGCCACGGCCTTCTCGATCTCGGGATATTTGAGGGGAAAAGGGAATGAAGGATCTGTATCTGTATTTCACAATGGGCTATCCAGACATGGATACTTTGGAAAGGTTTATCTCTCTGATAAATGCGGATAAGGTGAATGGAATAGAGATAGGTTTTCCTTCCATGGATCCAAAATACGACGGCCCAGAGATTAGGAAATCCCATTCTTCTGCTGTTGATCCGGGTAGAGAAAGGATGCTTGAATTTTTGAAGATTCTTGGTATGAAGAATATTCCGCTATATTCGTTGCAGTACTATTCAGACATATGCAGTGACATTGAAGAAAATTTAGCCATCCTTCGGGAATCCGGATTCTCTGGCATTATTGTGCCGGACCTTACCACTGATTATTTTAAGGATTCAGAGAAAGTAATCGATCATATAGAGGAAAGTGGTCTTGACTTCATCCCTTTTTTCAGTGCATCCAGTCCGGACAGGGTTATTGCAAGACAATGCAGCCTCACAAGTTCCTGGATATACTACGGTATTCAGCCCTCCACAGGCATAAACATGCCCATGGATATGGCACCCGGTGTTCAGAGAATAAGGAGTATAGCAGGAAACAGGAAAATGATCTTCGGCTTCGGCATAAGGAATGAGGATCATGTCAGGGAAGCAGTAAGGAATGGCGCAGACGGCATTGCCATTGGTACCATACTTTTGAAGTATCTCGAATCAAACGACAAGAACGGTTTTATTGATCTCGTAGAAAGGATGAGGGTGGCACTCAATGATAATTCCTGAATTTGAATCATTGATGAACCAGAACGATCTTGACGTTTACGGGTCAAGCAAGCTCATGGACTTCCTGGTTTCAGCGCAGTCAACAGACAGCATGAGGGCAGCATTTCTGGCTGCAATGTTTGTTAAGGGTGTGAAACCGGAAGAACTTGTGGGTTTTGCCAGAGCTTTGAGGGAGAAGGCTACCATATCAAGAGTACCTGGTCTTACAGATATTGTGGGAACGGGTGGTGATCACAAGAACACTGTTAATGTTAGCACTGCATCAGCCATTGTTTGTGCTGCCCTTGGAGTAAGGATTGGGAAACATGGAAACAGGGCATCCACAGGCATTCACGGAAGTGCAGATTTCCTTGAGAAGATAGGTTATCCATTCACAATGACGTTCAACCAGATATTGAGCAAGATTAAAAATGATAATTTTGTGTTCATACTGGCAAACGGCTACAACAAATACTTCATGGAATTTTCTGTTGTGAGGAGGAAACTGGGATTTTCAAGTGTATTGAACTACCTCGGCCCGATAACCAATCCACTTGATCCCGATACCATCGTAATAGGCTGCACGGGAAGTGATATCGGGAAGATATATGCGGAAGTTCTCAGGCGATCGGGAAAGTCAGGATGCGTCGTTTTTGCCGAGGATGGTATGGATGAGATATCTCCTCTTTCTCCGACAACACTGCTCCTGCATGATGAATCAACCTTTGAGCTCACTGTCTATCCGGAGGAACTCGATCTTAACGACATAGCGGCTGAGGACATCTCTTCGCCGGACCCGCAGAAGATATTCTCAAAGACGCTGGATGGCATAAAGGGTAAAGACAGGAAAGTGTCGAAATTCATTGCAGCAAATTCTGCTCCAGCTCTGCTTCTGAACCATTTAGGAAACGATCTGGGCGAATGCTATGAGAAGGCTTTGGAAACCATAGATTCCGGGAAAGCATACGAGAAGCTGAAATCCATTGGAGGCAGTAATGCATAACACTCTTCTGAAGATCTGCGGAATCACGAACCTGGATGATGCATCATTATGCCTTGATCTGGGTGCCGACATGCTTGGTGTTATCCTTGATCCATCCATATCCAGGCACGGAAACAGGAAACTCATAGATCAGATAAGGGAAATCGGTGGGCTCGCATGTGCTGTTTATACAGATAAAAGGCAGTTTTACGGTGAGGTATTGAACGAGGACATATCACAGCTCCACTTTTTGTTCAATGAGGATGACATGGCTTACTGCCACTCAATGGGAAAGAAGGTGATGGCAGTTGCCTCCACATCTTTCGTTACAGGGGTCGAGGAAAGGGTCATGCAGCTTAGAAGCATGAATCCGGATGAAATACTTCTTGACTTCAGGGATGGCGCCTCCGGTCATGCATCCGAAATAAATAGGATATTCTCCTCAGGGAGAACGGGACTGGCCGGGAAAATTGACATCAACAACATTATGAAGATCATGGAAACAAGACCATCGCTCATAGATGTGAGCAGTTCCCTTGAGTCTTACCCGGGAAAGAAGGACAAAGAAAAAACAAGAATGTTCATGGAAAGGGCGGGTGAGCTTATTGCAGGACTTGCTTGATGTCATGGAGAACATTTATAATGGCAGGGATAACATGGCCTTTTTTTGCAAGTTTTCAAGGGACGATGCTAGTTTGGGCGAAATAACACTATTTTCAGGTGGAAAGGAGTTCATGGCAATGGATTCCATGATCAATATGGAAGGGGCAATAAATGCATCAATGTATGAAGGAAAGGAGATACCCATTGCTGTTCCATATGATTTTGTGACAGAGGTCTTTCGGAAATCCGGTGTAAGAAGATCAGAGTTTCCGTTGCTGATGGGATTTTATCCAGAAAAAACTCTTCATGGAAGATATGTGAGAAAGAATGATCATGTAAATTCAAGGTTTGCCTCCTTTTATGGAGACATGGATTTTGAGAGAATTGTATCAGATTGCAGGGACAGGATCATAGCCGGTGAACTCCTGCAGATTGTTCTTTCCAGGAGCATGAATCTGGGTGATATTTCATTCCCGGATCTTGTGAGGGGCTTTATGGAACGTGACCGATCCCTTTATGTTTTCCTTTACAGAATAGGGGAATTCACCATAGCAGGAAGCTCACCTGAGAACCTCATAACGGTCAACGAAAGAAAGGCAGAGATATATCCAATTGCAGGTACAATAAGAAGGGGCAAGGATAAGCAGGAGGATGAGGCACTGGGAAAGATACTTATGGAATCTGAAAAGGATAAGCTCGAGCACAGGATGCTGGTTGACCTTGCCAGGAACGACCTTGGGAAGGTTTCTGTGAAAGGCTCCGTCACTGTGCCGCAATCAATGGTTCTAAGGAAATACGCAACGGTTCAGCATCTGGTGAGCAAGGTTGAATCCTTTATCCGCGAGGATGTTGGGCCCATGGATATATTAAAGGCGGTATTTCCGGCCGGTACTGTTTCTGGTGCACCAAAGAGAAGGGCTGTGGAACTTATTGACAGGTACGAGAGATCACCAAGAGGCGCCTATGCAGGTGCTCTTGGAGTAATTGGAAATGGAACCATGGACCTTGCGCTTATCATAAGATCAGCGTTCAGATCTCAATGCAGGACATACACACAGGCTGGTGCGGGTATCGTAAAGGACTCTGATCCTGAGGCTGAAGGAAGGGAGGTTATCAGCAAGGCCATGACAGTTCTTGGAGGTGTGGAAAGTGAATGTGTTGGTAATTGATAATTACGATTCCTTTGTGTATAACATAGTTCAGGCCATTGGGAAATTGGGCCATGACGTAACACTGAGGGAAAACGATGATCTTAATGACGTGGATCCAAATGAATATGCAAGGATCATAATATCACCGGGACCAGGGAATCCCACAAATCCGCATGACAGAGGAGATGTTCTGGAGTTTCTCTCAAAGTCGGTAAATGCAAAGGTGCTTGGCATATGCTTCGGCCATCAGCTCCTGGCGCATCACCTCGGCGGGGAGATCAAACTGGGAAGAGTAATTAGGCACGGAGAAATAGACCTTATAAGGCATTTCGGTGGGTCAATGTATCGTAACATACCTGAAAAATTCAGTGCGGTGAGGTATCATTCACTTGTGGTAGATGCGGTGCCAGGTGCCGTCATTGATTCCGTTTCCATTACCGATGGGCAGATTATGGGTTTTCATTCCACTGACGGAAAGTATTACGGCATTCAGTTTCATCCTGAGAGTTACTATACTGAATATGGAGAAAGATTGATTTCAAATTTTCTGGAGGCATAAATGTTCAGCGTTGAAAATATCTATATGGAAAACAGAAGAAGGGGGATATACACGGGAAAGAGGGAGAGGGATATCATGAAACTCTCATCCTACATAGTTCACAGGAAATCTTCCCTGGGATTCTCCATAGTTGCAGAATTTAAGAGAAGATCGCCATCAGGCTTCACAAATTCCCGTAACACAGATCTGGAAGAGTATGTCGGTTCAATGCTGGATCTTGGTGTTAGTGGAATAAGCGTGCTTACCGAACCAACATTCTTTGGCGGTTCCTATGAAGACATTCACAGGATAAGCAGAATGAACATTCCCATACTTGACAAGGATTTCATAAACAGCAGGGTAATGATAGAGAGCTCATACAATGCCGGCGCAGATTGCATCCTCCTGATTGCTGATTTTCTTGACAGGGCAACACTGAAGGATCTGGCACTGTATGCGTCAGGTATGGGTATGGAGAGCCTAGTTGAATTTCACGAACCATCTGCACTGGGGAAGATACCTGAGCTTGATGACATAATCATTGGATACAACAGGAGGAATCTAAGAACACTTTCCATGGAGGGAAGGGAGAGTGAGATTATAAAGGATTTAGAGAAACGCGATAACCTACGCATTCTGGAGAGCGGCCTTGATCCATACAATATGAGGAGAGATATTATACGTTCATTTGACTCGTTCCTGATAGGGGAAGCTCTGCTGAAAAAGAGAAAGGAGGAGAGTGCAGCATGAAGCACGAGGGTGTAATGGATAGCATTTTCGGCGAAAATCAGAAATTTATAGTGATTGCAGGACCATGTGCAGTTGAATCTCTGGATCAAATAATGGTGTCTGCAATGGAGCTTTCATCCCTTGGTATACCAATCCTAAGGGCAGAAATATTCAAGCCAAGAACGGATCCTGATTCCTTCCAGGGGGTAGGAAGGGACGGTCTTGACATGATAAAGAAAGTGAAGTCGAAGACCGGTATTGCAGTTGTAACGGAGGTTATGGATCCTGATGAGCTTGATGGCGTGGAAGAGGTTGCGGACATAATACAGATAGGATCAAGGAATTCGCAGAACTTCTCCCTTCTGAAGAAGGTTGGCAGATCGTCTCATCCTATCCTCCTCAAAAGGGGCTTCGGTAACACCATAGAGGAATTCATTCAGTCATCCCGGTATATCTCAGCACAGGGGAACAGGAACATCATAATGGTGGAAAGAGGCATAAGGACATTCGAGGATTCATTACGCTTCACGCTGGACATAGGCGCCATACCCGTTCTGCATGAAAGGGTTAAATTTCCGGTTCTTGTGGATCCAAGTCATCCAGCAGGAAAAAGCAGATACGTTGAGCCGTTGTCACTATCGGGAGTAGGAGCAGGCGCAGATGGTCTCATGATAGAGGTGCACCCTGATCCTCCAGCTGCCCTGAGTGACAGGAACCAGCAGCTAAATTTTGTTCAATTCAGAAACCTTCTGGAGAAGATTGACGCGCTACTTTCGGCCATGGGGAAAGAGAGGATAATGGGAAGAGAGATCAAAGAGGACATCTAGGAAATAAAAGAGTTTAAAGATTTTTTAATTACTTCTTAAAAAAACCAAATGTAATTTATCCATGCGTGACATTGCATGATAATGTCCAGGACAAAAATCATTGCAACCATAGGACCTGCGAGCTTCTCTCAAAGCGTCATGAAGAAGATGGTGAAGCATGGCCTTTCCTGTGTCAGGATTAATACTGCTCATGTGGAACCGGATTACATAGGAAAGGTGAGAAAACTTGTGGATTCAGTGAACCTGATCCAGGGATCGCATGTGAGCATTATGGTTGACCTCAAGGGACCCGAGCTGAGGCTGTCAGACTTCAGATCAGGTGACTTTTCCGTGAAGAGAGGGAAAGAATACACCATGTCAGGTATAAATGGAAACGGTGATATGAAGCTCAACAATGACAGGGTTGTTGAAACGCTTGAGGCCGGTACAGTTGTGAAGGTCAATGACGGGAAGGTTGTTTTCAAGGTTACTGACAAGAAGAGTGACATGTTAATCCTCAAGGCGCTGGATACAGGAAGCATGAGGTCACATGCAAGAGTTAACATTCCTGGTGTCGAACTTGATCTTGGTAACGTCACTGAAAGGGACATGGAATTCATCAGAGCATCTGTCAAGGAAGATGTCGAGCATTACGCCATGTCATTTGTCCAGAACAGAAAAGACGTCACTGAACTGGAAAAGATACTCAGATCAGAGGGAAGCAACAGTGGAGTTGTCTCCAAGATAGAAACCATGGCCGGTTACAAGAATATCAGAGATATTTCCATGGCATCCGAGATGATCATGGTGGCCAGAGGAGATCTGGGTGTTGAACTTCCGCTTAGCGAGATCGGAATAGCCCAGAAGAAGATCATTGCTGAAACCCACAGGCATGGAATTCCCACAATACTGGCAACGCAGATACTTGAGAGCATGGTAACATCGCCGGAACCAACAAGGGCTGAGATACTTGATATCACAAATGCTGTGTTTGACAGTGCTGATATCCTGATGTTATCTGAGGAATCCGCCATAGGGAAATACCCTGCGGAATCTGTCATGTACCTGAGAAGTGCTTCGGAGTTTGCCGAGGGTTCTCTGAAGAATGAAACAGAGCCTGAAGATTTCCTGGGAAACAAGGTTGCGTTTTCCATAGCAAGGGCTGCAAAGGCCACCGTATCGCTGACCAGTGCAGATGGCATAATTGCATTCACCAAGAATGGCAATACGGCAAGGATGCTGTCTGCACTCAGGCCAGAGAAGGATATATTTGCTGTCGTCACCTCGCACAGGCTTGCCAGGAGACTGAACCTCTACTACGCTGTCAGGCCAATAACCATACCCGAATCATTTGCCACTTCAACGGATCTTGCGCAGCTCATAAAATATCTCAGCGAGAACAAGAATTTCAGCAAGGGAAGAAGGTTCGTAACCCTTTCAGGTCTTCCATACTTTCTTTATGGAGGCACCAACGACATGCGCCTCGTAACCATGGGAGAATTCATTGGTAGGGGCTATCCAACCGGTAAATCAATCTCCGGTTCCGTTTCGCTGAACCCTGAAGACAGATCTGATATTCTCATAGTGAATGGCTCGGCATACAGGGACGATTACAGGATTTACAAAGGAATAATATTCACTGGTTTTCCTTTACAGCAGGACATGGAGAAAATGAAAGAAAAAAATATATCTGTACTGAGCGGTGCCCAGTTTTACAGAGCAATAAAAAATGGGGAAAATATTTTCTGGGATTCAGCCACAGGCATAATCATATCCTCCTGATCATGGGAGGATATCATTTCTGATGGTATCTATCTCTGGAACCTTTCCGGAATAGTCTATGTAAATGTTCTTAATCTTCAGGTATTCCTCCACACCATGCCTTGAGTTTTCTCCAGCCTGCCCTGTCATCCTGAAACCTGTGTGGTAACCATTGGATGCTTCGGGTCCTGGCATGTTGACGTAGAGTTCACCGAATCTTATCCGGTCAAAGCCCTCCATGATTATCCTGTTATCGTTTGTGAAGAGATATGAAGCAAGGCCATAAATTGAATCATTGGCAAGCCTAAATGTTTCATCTATATCATCAACAGGCATTGCACCCAGAACGGGACCGAATATCTCATTCTGGAAAATGGATGATTTCTGGTCAGCGCCCTCAAGAATGGTGGGTTCGAAGAAGTATCCGCCAGAAAGCTTTCCCTGAAGTGAAGGCTGTTTCCCTCCGTATAACACTTTCGCGCCATCTGACATGGCAGATTCAACGATATTCTTCATATTCTCCAGAGCGGATTTATTTATTAATGGTCCCATGTCAGCCGTCATGGGGTCGCCCACCCTTATCCTTGAAGCCGCATCTTTGAACATATCCATAAATTTGCCGTAAACATCACTGTGCACGTACAGTCTCTCGGCAGCAATGCATGACTGTCCTGTATTCCAGAATTTTGCCCACAGCAGGGTTTTCAAGGCAGCCTTCAGATCTGCATCCTTCCACACTATGTATGGTGCCTTTCCACCGAGCTCAAGCATCAGCTTTGCCATGTTGTTGCTTGCGTTTTTCATGATCCTCTGTCCGGTTTCCGTTGAACCAGTTAGCGTTACGAGAGAAACCTTCTTGTGGGATACTATAAAATCACCGATTTCCGAGCCCTTGCCAGTAACGAAATTAAGAACACCTTTTGGAACGCCTGCATCCACAAATTTCCTGACAATCCATTCCGCACTCAGTGGTGTGTCGCTACTTGGCTTCAGCACAACAGAGTTACCTGTGAGAAGAGCCGGTCCAAGTTTCCTGGCAACCATTCCAGCCGGAAAGTTCCATGGAGTGAGAGCAACCACAACCCCATGGGGGACCTTGTGAAGGAAAAGTTTCTGCATTCTGCCGGGACCTTCAAGGACATCGCCGGAAAATTTTCTCTCAAATCCTATGTAATAGGTAAGCTGGTCAATGACACCATCTACCTCACCTGCAGCCTCCTTGGCAATCTTCCCGTTCTCCCTTATGAGAATTTCCTCAAGCTCCTTCCTTGAGGCCTGTATCATATCAAGTGCTTTCTTGAGTATTTTTGCCCTCTCCTTTGATCCAATGTCATTCCATTTTTCGTAAGAGGAATCAGCAGCATCTATGGCTCTGGAAACATCATCCTTTGTGGCAAGAGGGAATTCCTCAAGCTTTTCTCCCGTTGTCGGGTTAAATTTTTGCTGTGTCTTTCCACTGCTAGAATCAACCCAATCTCCATCTATTAACAGCTTCATATTTCAACATCACCGCATGAGATAAATATTTCATCTATTTTACAAAGATTTTGGATTTAAACAGAAAAAAACAGCATTTTCTCTTACATTTGAAAATGCAGCAAAGAGCAACAGACAATCTCCAAAAAAAGTGTGCATCTCAAAGTTCCTTAGAGGATTTCCATGAACATTTACTGTGAAGAATCCAGATAATAACTTCACTGGTTAGATGGCATTCAAATAAGGAAAAGGATAATTTTCTTTAAGATACATCCGGAAGTTCAAGAAGGTACTTTGCAAGTTCATCGGGTTTGGTGACCATTGGATAATGGCCCGTCTCCATTTTGCGGTATGGACCAAATAGTTCACCCCATTTTCCCAGAATTATTTCATCTATAGGGTCACCGCTCATCGTGCAGAAAATGTAAGCAGTGTTCATAAGACGGGGCGATCTGGCGAGCTTGATTGGGTCGGTAGCAAGCTTGATTGGCCATGGTGTGCATTTATCCAGCATCCATGTTTTGTTCTTGCCTATGACATCCATTCCTATATTCTCAAGAATGGTTTCCGAGAAAGGTATCGTAAATGATCCTTCATCAAGTTGACCGAACTCCTGTATTGGATTAAAACTCCCCTGCGGCTCCATGGTGTCATCGGGTCTGAATGAGTCAAGATACACCACCAGTCTGATCTTATTTGGTATCTTGTCAGCAACGGCAGCAGCAACCTTCCCGGCAAAGCTGTGACCAACCAGCACTATGTTTTCCAGATCGTTGAATCTTATGACATTAATGACATCTTCAATTGCTGTTTCCATGCCTATATCAGGTGATGCAAGATGGATTCTGTCACCCATGCCTGTAAGCGTTATGGGGAACGAGTTATGGCCACTTTCCTGCAGTATTCGATCGACTTTATTCCAGACCCATCCTCCTAGCCAGGCTCCAGGTATGAGAACATAATTATACATAATTATATATCAAAGAATGAAAAGTGAAAATTTAATGGTTCTGTGTTCGGCATAATAAACAAATGGTCTTATACCAATACTCTGGTAACAGCAAATAGTGACTAAGAAACAAGCCATGTAGAAAAGTTCAGTTAAGACATCTATTTCTGGAGTTAACCTGGCTTTCACTTACTGAGTCTCCTGTCCAATCAGCACTTATGTCACACCCTATATTGCAGGGTAGAACCTAGCTCTGTATCCATTGTGATCATCTATGACTTTCGCTGCATTCCGTCTCCGGAAAAATGGAAGAATATCCTGATCATGTTCACTTTTCCCTAGGATCTCAGGGGCTTCATACTTCCGAGACACATTCCTATCATCCCCTGAGGACATCAATGTTACACCTCATTCCATTTCGCTACAGCCTGCAACTTCATATACACCGGGATTCAGTGCTGCCATCACAGGAAATGCTGTTCCCATATCTAGGCAGCCCAAATGCGCAAATGCCACCTGCAGATTTCACAAATTCGCTCATGGAGTTTACATGGTTAACACCTAATTATCAAGAAATCCAGGAAACTTCCTGAGGCATTCTGTCGTGGGCATATCTTTCTATCCGTATCTGAGGGATTATATCCATGCTACAATAATAACAGTTTAACCAAAAACAGTGCGCCAAAATTCTGTCCTCGCACTTATCCGTTTCATTTGTGAGTAGATCTGAGAATTCCGGGCTGATCCTCTCAGAGTATGTGTTCTCCTTTTGCAGGAAATGATATGTCAAGTGGGTTGAACTTCCCTATGTAGTGCAGGTAATGCAGTGCGATAAAGATTCATGGATATCAATCATAAGATCATTAGAAAGATCTTGGTTGAGATTTCTTGGTAACTTCAGTCTATATAAAATCCAATGTAAATATATTTATACTGATTACGTTTTGAACATTCATGAAGGCTCTGGTTGCCTTCGATGGCACGGAAGGTTCAAAGAAGGCTCTGTCGTTCGCAATGAAGCTTGATTCGGTGCTTGACGAACTCATAATTACATACGTTTATCCCAATGTGGTAGCTGCTACAGCTCCTGCTGAGGCCTATGTGCCACCCGCAATGCTGAGGGAACAGGATCGGCTGGGTGATTCAATCATAGAGACGGCCAGGCAGTTTGTTGAGCACTCAACCATTCAGTCATCATTTGTGAAACTCGATGCCGGGGGTGATCAGGTGGCCAGGGTGATCATAAATGCAGCGAAGGAAAGGGGTGCCCATATGATCATAACTGGAACAAGAAAGCTAGGCGGGCTCAGCAAGATTCTTCTTGGATCTGTAAGCTCTGAGATATTGAAACAGACCACGATTCCGGTCATAGTGGTCCCTCCAGACTATGAAGGCTGACAGATGCAACTTTTTATAGGGATTTGACATACAGCGGGGATAAGATGGGAAGCATCAGATCAACAACGGTAAAGAGGATAGCTGAGGATCTTGTGAACGCATCGGGCGCCTCTTTCACAAAGGACTTTAACAGTAACAGGGAAATAGTAAAATCCATGATATCAGGAACAACCAAGAAGACATTAAACTCCATTGCAGGGTATGTTACGAGATACATGATCAAGAAGGAAACAAGAAGAAAGAAGGAAGCTGAGGATGCTGGTCTCGTAACAGAGGAGCAGCTTAACTGATCTTTTTGCAATAATCTATTATTAACTTTGAAATTATCCTGGCATGGATCCTGTTTTTGTAGTTTCAGCGAAGAGAACTCCCATAGGTAAGTTCGGCAGATCCTTTTCCAAGATCACAGCGCCAAAACTTGCCTCAGAAGTTATCAGAAGTATTATGTCGCAGACTGGAATTGATAAATCTGACATTCAGGAAGTCATAATGGGAAATGTCATTCAGGCCGGCGTCGGGCAGAACCCTGCTGGACAGGCTGCCTATCTTGCGGGACTCCCTGACACAGTGATCAAATATACTGTCAATACGGTATGTGCCTCTGGAATGCTCGCTGTAGAAAGTGCGTTCAGGGAGATTGCCCTTGGGGAAAAGGATTGTGTTATTGCCGGCGGAATGGAAAACATGAGCCTCTCACCATTGATGTTACCTTCGGATTTCAGATGGGGTCCGAAACAGCTCCTTGGAAAGAACTATGCACTGGGTGATGCAATGTTATCGGATGGTCTGCTTGATGCGTTCTATCATGAACACATGGGGCAGTCTGCTGATTACACTGCCAGGAAACTCTCCATAACACGGGAAATGGCAGACCAGTATGCGTTCCAGAGTTTTGAAAGGGCAGGCAAAGCCCGTGATTCAGGCTATTTTCGTAATGAGATCGTACCCGTGGAATCAATTGAATCCGATGAGGGAATAAGGGAGACCTCCATGGAATCCCTCTCTTTACTAAGGCCCTCATTCTCACCTGACGGAGTTTGCACTGCCGGTAATTCATCGCAGCTTTCAGATGGTGCATCCGCCCTTCTTCTCATGTCCGGAAACATGATGAAAAAGCTCGGTCTGGAGCCATTGTGCACCATAACCGGATTTTCGAGTGCCTCATTGCATCCCCGGGATTTTTCAGAGGCACCCATCCCCGCAACAAAGAATTTACTCCAGAAGCAGGGAAAAGATATTTCTTATTATGACATTGTGGAGCACAATGAGGCCTTTGCAGTTGCTTCCATAGCTGTCAGAAACGGGCTGGGTATTGAAAACGATCGCTTTAACATCAACGGTGGTGCCATAGCTATTGGCCATCCTCTCGGAAACAGTGGCTCCCGTATCCTTGTAACCCTTATACACAGCCTTAAAAGAAAGAGTCTTAAGACGGGCCTTGCAACGATCTGCCATGGTGGTGGGGGAGCCCATACGATGACAGTGGAGTTGGTATAAATGCCTGAGAATGATATAATTTCAGTAGAAAAGAAAGGTAACGTGAAGATCATAAGGATCGGTAAAGGTGACTCTCTGAACCCGCTTGATATTGATCTTCTTGAAAGAATTACCGGTGAGATTTGCAGCGGTGAGGAGGTCAAGATTATTACTGGATCTGACAGGGCATTTTCCGCCGGTGCCAACATAAGGAATTTTGACGGAATGAACGGAGAGAAAGCACATGAATTCTCCATGAAAGGTAACATGCTATTCAACAGGATAGCAGGATCAGAAACACCTGTCATAGCGGCAATAAAAGGTTACTCACTTGGTGGGGGTATGGAACTTGCACTCTCATGCGATTTGAGGGTTGTTTCACCAGAGGCAAAGCTTGGTCTGACCGAGATAAATCTTGGTATACTTCCGGGATGGGGAGGAATAAAGAGGATGAGGGCCCTCATTGGCGAAGAGAAGACAGCATATCTAGTAATGACGGGAACGATCCTGACAGGAAAGGAAGCGTATGGCATGGGACTTGCTTCCTTCATGGATGATGATCCTCTGAGAAAGGCAATGGAACTGGCAGAAGACATATCAAAAAAATCATACAATTCACTGATGCTGATCAAAAAGCTTCTCAGGCATTCGTATGATCCAGGAGACGAATCCACAGCCTTTGGGAAAGCGTTTGATCACAGGGATAGCAAGGAGGGAATAGAATCATTCCTGCAGAAAAGAAAACCGAATTTCAGGAATTGAGAATAATTTCCTCCTGGCTTAGTGTTATTGCTCCTTCAGGAATTGCAAGGTAATCGTCGCAATTTCTATCAAACTGGTTTTCTGAAAACATTCCCCTTGAGACCATGGAATTCCTGTATTTTTCGGCACTATCCGGGAATACAGTGACAATGGAGCAGTTCTTCAGGTTCATTGCGAGTTTTCTTGCAGCCATGTAGTTCGCGCCGGAGGAAAGCCCTGCGAAATAACCGTATTTAAGTATCTCCCTGACACCCTTCTCTGCCATGCCGTCGTTAACAGAGATCCACCCGTCAATAAAATGCATCCTCTCTCTGAGAATATCAGGTATCTTTGACACTTTAAGATTTTTCAGTCCCTGAATATGGTGTCCCTTAACAGGTTCCGCAGCTATTGTTATTGTCTTATCTGCCCGGTTTCTAAAGTATTGTGACATACCAGTTATTGTTCCGCCGGTTCCAATTGATGCAACGAATATATCAGGCCTTTTGCTCTCAGGCATTAAGGCAGAAACAATTTCCGGTGCTGTTGTATAGACGTGACTTAGAGTATTCATTGAATTTGAATACTGGTTCAGGTTCACATATCTTTCTGGATCGTCGGAAATTCTTTCATTCAACTTCCGGACGGCGCTGTCTATGTTGATTATGCCCTTCCTGGATAGATCATCCGAAACCTCCACTAGTTTTGCCCCCGCCTTTCTTATCCACTCCTTCGTTTCTTCGCTTGTAGCTTCCGACACATAAATCTCGCAAGGTAAACCAAGCATGGAAGAAATGCTTGCAACGGCAAGTCCTGTATTCCCAGAAGAAGCCTCGATCACCGTTTTAGTTTTGTCCAGAATACCGCTTTGAAAGGCGCCCTTGAGCATAAAGAAACCCGCTCGATCTTTTACGGATTTGAATTTGTTGAAACCTTCGAGTTTCGCATAAATTGTAACATTATTCTCTTGCTTCATGGGAAGGAGTGGGGTAAGGCCTATCCCGAATTTCCACGCCTCTTCTGCTATTCTGTTAAGAAGCTGTTCATATGCCATTTGCATTTATGCAATGCTTCCCTGAAATTTATAGATATAGATCACAGTTAAATTGTCACACATATGATTCTGCGTATTCCAAAATGGCTACCAATGGGCAATTATAATTCCATGCAAATGAATGAAATGATACAATTACATCTCATGCCATAAAATATTGTTTCACGCAATGGTAGCAAGAGACTTAACCTATGGTTCCACATTCTACGAATAATATTTGCTATTTATGATTTGTAACGGCATCTGTCATGTTATAATTGCCATACCCTGATCGATGGTAAGTGTTGGAGCACGGATACTTTTCCATAATCCATAAACCTGAATGTTTCTTCCAATAAGAATCTGCTACGCCATGTGAATGACATGACACCTTGAATTGCATTCCTTGTATCTGCGTTTCCTGGCGAATGAGATGCAATATATCTACCAGTCTCCCTGAATTCAGTCACCATGATCCTTATCTCTTTCTGAGTAAGATCACCGTGATGAAATATTACGAGGAAAAGAAATTGCTCATAAACCCTTACTTATTTGTATCCACTTTTCAAACATCTAATCAACAGATAGCTCAGATAAGATATAATTCAGTGTAAAATTATCACTCCCTTTCTTATTACAGTTTGTCAACCTCGATCTTTTTTCCGTGAGGGCATTTTTGTGGCTTTCCCAGGAGATTCCAGAGCGCATGAACTGTCTCGTGCTCCATAATATAATCATAGTGACTGGCTTCGGAACAGGCCTGGCTGCTGGAATGATTCGCTAGTACAGACATGCACTCCAAAACTCTGTGGGCTTCCACGATTTCAGTATATAATTCAAGACCACTTTCTGTTGGCATGAGCATTCCGGATCTGTTAAGGACGAGTCCTTTTTCGCCGAGTCTTCTTACAATTTCAAGAAGTGTTGGAGGTTTGATATTCATCTTCCTCGAAAGTGTGACAAGACGAGTTGGAAAATTCCCATCAAGGCTTTCTATGAGTGCGACCAGACAATCTCTCTCCCTTTTCGTAATGTTATATGAAAGGTTAGGCATCTTATTATTAATATACTAATTATATTAATACATATTTTGTTTCTATATCAAAAATTCAGTGATTCATAATTCTCACATGTAGATAATAAGGTTCACAGGTTTCTATGTCCACAAAGTTCTTCACTTCTTATATGCGCTATTCTGTATAAATATTATATAGCTTCAGGCTTTTATATCTATGAATTGGATATTCCTCCTGAATTGGCGAAAAGATTCACACGGGATAAAGCATGCTTGGAGCAGATGAGATAAATATTTTAGAAAAATGCCTGTTAGACAGTGATTATCTATTTAAAACTAATTCTGAGGTTGACAGGCTCGTCAACCTTAGGATGGCAGGTTACAACAAATTAACAAAAAGTAGTAAAAAAAAGAAAAAAGAAGCTGATTACCTTATGAAAATTGCATCATTGCGTCTCCGTGCACGAAGGAGATACTCATTGTGGAATAGGCTGTGGTTTGACGAATATACCATAATGTATTCAACACCTGAATACGCAGGTAAATACAGATCAGAAAGACTAAAGGGTAATACCATTCATGACCTGGGGGCAGGATCAGGAATGCAGTCAGTAATGTTCTCTATGCATTCCGAGGTAACTGGAGTGGAAGAAAACAGGGAAAGAACCCTCATGGCTCAACTGAATGCCAAGGCCTATGGATCAAAAGCAAAGTTTCTCAACATTGACGCTATTGAATATATTAGTTCCGGAGGAATCGACAGTAACGACATCGTGTTTTCTGATCCAGTAAGGCTAAGGAATAAAAATGGATGGAATTTGGTTCCAGATCCAGAACTCATTCAAAAGAGACTTACGGGTATATGCGATAATATTTGCTTTGACATCCCACCGAGAACTCCGGTAGATAAAATTCCCATGGAGTATGAAGCTGAATACATGTCTTTCAACGGAAACATAGTAAGACTTACCAGGTATCAGGGGAAGATAGTAGAAGCGGAATCAACCGCAGTGATACTCCCGGAGGGAATAACTGTATCGGGAAAGAGAAAAAAATGGTTTCCTGAACCCGGAGATTCTGGAAGATATGTGTGCATACCTGATCCGGCGGTTGTATCATCGCATCTTCTATACACGATTAATGAATATGGTGAATTTCACCTTGGTGACATGGATGAGAGACGCATGCTCCTTTTATCACAGAGTATTCCGACAAAGGGTTTCCCTGGAAGTGTGTATGAGGTGCTTGTTTCTGGCGGAATAGAAGATATGAGGAAAGTATGCATGGAAATGCATCCTAGACAGTTGATTCCAAGGTTCAACCTTCCTGATTTCGAATACTATCATTTTATTGGTACCATAATGCCTGATAAATCTGATGGTCCTCCTCTTTATTTGCACAAGATGAAAAGCAAGTATCTTGCTGCCGTAAAAATAAAAATATAAATTAAAAATAGATCACTAAATGGACATTGAATGAACGAGTATCCCGAATATCATTGGAAATCCCCCATTTGATAAATGTCAGCATTACATAATTTTTAATGCTACGAATCGTCGTGAAGCCAGATAGGGAATTTCGCCGAATCTGGAATGACAAATTAAACTCGTTCATCCTCAAATGTAATGATGGACCCATGCATTTTCAGGATACTCTAAAATGTAAATCTTTAATAGTGAGTATTCGATATCTATTTATCGATATCGTTAAAACGATATCTGAAAAAAGGTGAGAACATGTATGGAATGAGAGGAAGAATGGGAAAAAACGTAGGGCATGGAAGACATATGGGGCATTTCGGAATGAGATACTGGATTCTGGCTCTGCTTTCAGACGGGGAGAAAACAGGAAGCGATATAATGCATCTTCTTGAGCAGAACTCAATGGGTGCCTGGAGGCCTTCTCCAGGCACTGTATATCCTGCACTGAAGCAACTCCAGGAAGATGGTTATATAAAGGGAGAAGAGAAGGAAAACAAGAAATTCTATTCTCTTACGAAGAGCGGTGAGGAGCTTTGCAAAGCTTATGGCA
>JAMCUH010000044.1 GCA_023379435.1 Thermoplasmatota archaeon
CTTAGAATATTTGGAATGAGTTGCGATGATTGCGTAACTACAGTGGGGAGTGGTCTCAAGGAACAGGACGGTGTCCTTGACGTGAAAATCTCACTAAAGGATGGTATTGGAGAAGTGGATATAGATCCCAGTGTAATAAAGCCGGATATGCTCCTTAAGAACAGGGTCTTTACAAAACCTTCGCAATACAGGGCAATACTTGTGGACGAACAATGAATGGGTGAACCATATTGAATACCAAACTACAAAAATTTGACCTTGTGATTCTGGGAAAAGGTGCAGCCGCTTTTTCGGCAGCAATAAAAGCATCAGAAATTACCAGTGGCCAGATGTCAATTGCCATGATCGGAGATGGTCCCCTGGGAGGTACCTGTGTCAATGTTGGATGTGTACCATCAAAATATCTTCTTGAAGCTTCTCACGAAGTGTTTAATCCTTCACGTCCGAAGATGGCAGGGATATACGAAACACATGTTAGACATGATTTTCCCCAGATAATGAGGGGTCTACGACAATACGTGGAACATGCAAGGGAAATGAAATATGAAAAGGTAATAAAAAATTACAGCAATGTTACTCTCTTCCAGGGAAAGGGAAAATTTGTTCAAGGAAAAACTATTGCTGTTGAAGACGGCTCCGGGCATGAGATGGGTCTGCTGGCAGGTTTAAATATACTTATTGCGACGGGATCAAGACCCTCAATGCCAAAAATAGCTGGTCTTAGGGAAACAGGCTTTCTGACAAGTGATTCCATCTGGAGTCTGGATAAGCTGCCAGGGTCGGTTGGAATAATAGGTGGAGGAGCAATAGGTCTTGAAATTGGGCAGGCTCTTCTCCATCTTGGCACACACGTAACAGTCATAGAGGCTCTTGATTCTCTTCTTCCCCAGACCGAGCCTGAAATTGGTGCAGCAATAAAGAAGAGACTGGAAGACGAAGGTATGAAATTTTATCTCAGGGCCAGGATAAGCCAGGTCAGGAAGAGCACGAAGGGCAAAACTATCAGCTTTATAACTCACAGAGGATCTGAGGATCTTGAGGTCGAGGAAGTAATAGTTGCCACTGGAAGAATTCCAAACACGGATCAACTGAATCTTGAAACTGCAGGAGTAAAGACGGATTCCCGGGGCCTCATAATGACCTCTGACACAATGAAAACCACTGCTCCTGGAATATTTGCTGCTGGTGACTGCGTATCCAAGAAAATGTTCCTGGAAACTCTGGCTGCCAGAGAAGGCGTAATAGCAGTGAGCAATATGTTCGGAGAGGAAATGAAGGTTGACTACGAATCTGCCACATGGGCTGTTTTTACGAGTCCACAAATCGCCGGTGTGGGCATGACAGAAAACGAATTCTCCAGGAATAATGGAGCATGTTCCTGCAGGGTATTCTCACTTGAAAACCTCACAAAGGCAACTATAATGGGAGAAACAGATGGTATAATAAAAATTACAGTTGATCCAAAGGACAACAGGATCGTTGGGATGCACATATTTGCACCAAACGCAACCGATATCATAACAGAGGGAGCATATGCAATTAAGAACAGATATACCATAGATGACATTATATCAACAAGTCATATCTTCCCGTCAATATCTGAAGGTGTAAAGCTGGCGTCACAGTCATTCATACGCGACATATCAAAGATGGCTTGCTGTGTGGAGTGAAGAAATGTGAAAGATATATCATCAGATTTCAGCGGAGAAATGCACTGGGACCGGATACACTCTGTTTCTGAAGATTCACTGAGCTGGAACGAGAACAATAAATATTCGACACTTGATCTGATAATTTCATGCGCCAGGAACAGAGAGGATATAGTTGCGGACATTGGTTGTGGTCAGAATGGAATTATTATTCCACTCTTAAAAATGGGTTACAAAAGAATGCTTGCGATTGATGTCAGCAAAAAAGCACTGGATAATCTCACAGCAAAGGTTTCCAGCATCGACAGACAGCACTGCGTAACACTGATAAACAGAAATATTCTGGATATAGGTAATTTAATTCCTGACAATTACGTGAAAGTATGGCATGACAGATTTACATTCCACTTTCTCGTCGATACGGATCATATGGAGAAATACATTTGCCTGGCTCAAAAAAAGACTGTGAATGGTGGCCACATCGTATTAACAACATACGCAGATTCAGGCCCTGAAACATGCAGTGGTCTCCCGGTTAGAAGATACAACCATAATTCTCTTTTCTCTCTTTTTAGACATGAGTTCGAACTTTTAAGCTACAGATACGCTGATCACGTAACACCTGAAGGATCTGTGAAACCTTACGTTTCTGTTGTTCTCAGAAAAAAACATGATTAATTTAGGTAGATCTCGTAGTCACTCATTTGTTTTTCAAAGAGTGGTGATAAGAGTATACCCAGGCTGTACCATTTACACATATACGTGTCAATATTCACATCATTGTATCTACGTGAAAAGGTCACCTTATTCCCAGATGAGTCAACTAAAACTTCGCGTTACTCATGAAAAAGACACTTTACAGGGATGTTTATATGAATCAAGCAGCACCAGTAACATGTGCAATCTAATGTAGCCTACACCATTCAATACACCTTGTTCATAGGGGAAGTTACAGAATCTCTCTTAGAGAGCCTCCCACTGAGTCTTATCCCATGTTCAGGAACTTCGTATTTATAATCTCATTCTGTATGGAGATTCATGTTAAAGCAACTGAAACGCGGAATGGAAAAAGGAAGACTGGGGATAAAGAGAAGAACACTTTCCCACCTATTCAAGCGCATCAGAGCAGCAATATTAAGCACCGGACTCAAGGAAGTACAGCCAGTAATGATAAACTTATTTACCATCTCACCAAAAGAGTGATGAAAAAAGGGCAGGAGAAATGAATCAAGAGAACCATGGCTTTTACTCATTGTTTCTATCGTCTTCCGTTTCAACCATTGGAGATGGCATAAGAACGCTAATCATTCCACTTATTATACTGTATGTAACCAAGTCTACTTTCGTGTTTGGACTTATTTTTTCTGCTGAATTTCTCGTATGGATAGTATCCACAGGAGTTAGTGGATATTTTATTGATCGAACAAATAGAGTAAAGAACCTTTTCTTTTCTGATTTTATTATGTTTTTCTTAATGTTGTCTGTTTCCCTGTCATATTTTTTTGCTAATACTTATTTCATACTGTTCATTGTGCTTGCAGTAATAGGAACAAGCATAGGTGAAACCTTCTACAATCCAGCAAGTTTCTCGTTACTCCCAGACATAGTACACAAAGATCTTGACAAGCGCAATGCACTTCTTTCCATGGGTATAAATGCTTCTATGATCGGAGGTTATGTAATAGCCGGGCTGGGATTTTCCTCTATTTCCTGGGGCATATTGTTGCTTATAGACGCAACTTCATTTCTACTTTCTGCTATAATTGTATATACAGGCCTGAGAAAATTCAGCAGATCTGAAAAAAAAGAAAAGATACACATATGGAGGGAAACAAAAGAAACATTCACATTCCTGAAAACTAAAAAGCTTATTCTTTACACGATCATATTTGGATTTGTATTCAATTTCTTGACATCCGGAATGGCAATCATTCTACCAACAATAGCTGTAGAAAACACATCCACAGGATCGATTTCTCTGAGCATATTTTATATTTGTGAACTTGCTGGAATGCTCCTTGGCGGGTCTATAATAATTGGAAAGAGAAAAAGAAAATTGCTAACTTATTTACTAGTAGGTTCTGCTGGAGAAGGTCTAGTCATGTCAATAATGGGACTTTCTCTCCTCGCGGAAGGCATAATAATTATTGTAATGGCTGTGATTTTGCTCGTTAATGGTATTTTTTCTGAATTATTGAATATACCCTTGAGAGTATGGTATCAGAAGCTTGTTCCCAGGGATAAGAGAGCCAAAGTGATAAATACAAAAGACCTTATTCTTACAATACCGATGGTTATTGCATTCCCTCTGATCGGATATCTGTTGGCGCACCATAGTGAATGGTTGACAATCTTCATTTTTGGTTTTTCGGCGGTGATAGTTTCGATTTTCGAATTTATTCTGCTTAAATCTGTTTCGCCCTGGACAGACAATGAACTTCAAGGGGAAACTAACCAATGAAAATGATTACGGCAAAAATGCCGGATTTCCACGATACTGCGAGCACGAACCTGGAATTGCCGTTACTCAGGATATCTGTGGATCACTGCACAGCATTCGATATTGTGGAAAAAGGAATTGCGAGGGAGGACAGCATCGTTGCGTCCATCAGGTAAGCACTGGAAAAAGCTGAAGTCTACAGAAAAAATTCGAATCACAATCTGGAACTTTAAAGAGTGGCAATATTCTTGATACTGGCAGAGGAGGTAGCAGAAATTAGTCTGAAAACTGCAGGTAATATTTAAATAAAATAGACAAATTCAGTATTATCCACTTATCATGTGGTTCAGAGGGATGGAGTTCCCTGTGACTGTCTTTATTAGACTGATAACTCCTGAGGAGCAGCTGATGAACTTAAAAGGTTGCGGCAGGAGTGACTGTAATGGTTATCAATAGCATTCTATGGTCAAATGGGCAGACGGAAAGCCTTGAGGTTGAAGATCCGGATTTTTTCGTGGACCTCAATATAGATCAGATCATAAATGGAATAATTGATAAAAATAAAGATTATGACCTTAGACCGTTATTCGATACAACGCCAGAAAGCATTGATACCGTGAGATACAGGCAGGATATCTTCAAAGATCTTCAGAATCCGGTTACCCTAGCGGTATTGAAGGAATATTCCATGAGAATGAGAAGCGTATATGCGATGCTTTCCGGTCATGAAAGGCTTTACCAGTATCAGAAACAGGGTTGGCATCTGGACGCCGCCTTGATGTACTTTGATTCAATTCAGGATCTTGCGAAAAAACTAGGCGATACGCACCTTGATTCGCAGGGGCTCACATTATTGAGGGACTATGTTCAGGCGTATGTTTCCTCCAAAAGCTTCATGGGAATATCAGAAGAGGCAAGGCGTGTAAAGGCTAAATTATCCACAATATGTTATGAGATGTCCATAGGATCGACAAGAGTGACAGTCAGGAAAGACAGGGGTAGGCAAAACTACAATGAGATATTGCGTGAAGTATTTAGCAAATTCAGGGGAAAAAAAGAATCAGCAGGAAATCTGCAACATTTCAATGATCCTTCCATGAATCATGTCGAAATCGCAGTGTTGGCATTGATCGCACGTCTGTTCCCGGAAGAATTCAAGGCACTTATCACATTCTATGATAACCATTCAAGCTTCATTGACCCGGTTTTGGCTCGCATATATCATGAATTGCAGTTCTACCTCTCATATATTGAATATATATCTCCTGTCAGAAATACAGGACTGAAATTTTGCATTCCTGAAATAAGAAATGAGAGGGATATTTACTGTATCCAGTCTTTTGATCTTGCTCTTGCACACAAGTTTACATCTTCAGGTTCCCCAGTAGTTACCAATGATTTCAGATTATCCCGGAATGAAAACATCATTGTCGTGACCGGGCCTAACAATGGAGGAAAAACCACATTTGCCAGATCATTCGGACAGGCGTTTTATCTCGCTGCACTTGGTCTCCCTATACCAGGAACGGAAGCAAGATTGTTTCTCGCGGACAAAATTTACACCCATTTTGAGAAATCTGAGGAGCCTGAGAACCTGAGGGGAAAACTGGAGGACGATCTTGTGAGGATGCGAAAAATCCTAGATCTCGCAACGGAAAGGAGTATAATTATAATAAATGAAATGCTAAGTTCCACAACCTCAAAGGATGCAATTCAGATAGGAAAAAGGATCATCGACCTAATAAGTAAGAAAAATTCCATCTGTATTTATGTGACATTTCTTGACGAGTTTGCCAAGATTCATGGTGTTGTAAGCATGGTCAGCCAGGTCGATCCTATTGCATCTGAAATAAGGACGTTCAAGATCGTTAGAAGCGAACCAAACGGTCTTGCATATGCGAGAGTAGTAGCTGAGAAGTACGGGCTTACATATCAGAAAATTTTGCGGAGGATCAAGGAATGAAGGTAAATTTGCTTTTCCGGGATGTAACATATAAAATCCCAGACAGCCTTCCATGGAACAGTAAAGATCTTGAAAAGGATCTAGACCTTAAAGATATATTCAGTGCCATGTCTGGTAAGGACGCTTATATATTTGAAGTATGTCGGAAAGTTGTTCTAAACAGCGTTACAGATTATGAGACAATAATGTACCGTCAGGATGTGATGCGTGATTTCATAAACAACCAGATGTTCGTTCGTGAAGTTTATTCAACGCTCGTCAATGCCATTGCGGAAGCGAGGAAACGGCATATTTGGATAAGCAGTTCTAACCCCGAGTCTGTTCTGCACGAATCCATATCCATTCTGAGGATCTATACAGCCGCCTTGGAAAATATCAGGGAAATGGGAAAGACTGCACTGCCATCGCTTCGTTCTGAAAGCTTCAGGCAGCTTTTCACCACAATAATCGACGAGTTTAGCGAAGAATATATCGGTATGGTGTCAGGTTACTTGGAAAGCCTTCGTTTTCCAAGGGGGATATATGTGCGTGGTAAAATTGGAAGAGGAAGCTCTCTAACTGGATACACACTGGTGGCACCAGATGTAAGACCGGTTAGAATTATGGAAAGAATCACACATCTTAGAGACCCTCGCTATACTTATGTCCTTCCAGATCGGGATTTAAGTGGAGCCCAGGCACTTGGTGAAATGCGAACGAGAAGCATACGTGAAACATCCAGAATAGTAGGAGAATCTGCAGAAAACGTTCGGGCTTTTATTGAAGGCTTAAGAGAAGAAATTGCATTCTATATAGGATGCCTCAACCTGTGGAATAAACTTGAGCTCATAGGTGCAAAGGCCTCATTCCCAGTTCCAGAGGACGATTATAAGAAGGGAACCAGATATGAGGGCCTATATGATTTAGCACTGGCTCTGAGATTAGATCATACTGTAGTTGGAAACTCGCTTAATGCAGAAAATGATAGCATAATATTCATAACAGGTGCCAATAAGGGTGGGAAATCAACTCTGCTCAGAGCTATCGGGCAGGCACAGTTAATGATGCAGTGTGGGATATTTGTTGCTGCAGAAACATTCAGCACTTATATTGCGAACAGTATCTGCACGCACTTCAAGAGAGAGGAGGATTCCGGTATGGCAATGGGAAAATTTGATGAAGAACTTAGCAGGATGAGCGCAATAATTGACCACATATCTTCTGGAAGCAGGTTGCTTTTCAATGAATCATTCTCGTCAACCAACGTAAGGGAAGGATCTGAGATTGCCAAGCAGATCATAAACGCTCTGCTGGCCAGAGGAATGAAAATTATATTTGTAACACATTTCAACGAACTTGCTGAAGAATACACTGGAAATGTGACAAGGCCAACCTTTCTCAGGGCAGAGAGGCTGGACGATGGAACGCGTACATTCAGAGTCATTCAGGCCGATCCAATTTCAACAAGCTTCGGGTATGATATATTCCGGGAAATTTTCGGAGAGAGTGTTGAGATCAGATCAACCGTGGAATCATGAAAACGTGGGTATCTTGGCACTTGGTAAAGGAAAGTGCCAATGATGTTCAAGATGCAATCCTTGTTGGTACGAACGGACATATTTTGCCATGATTTAATCTGCCATCAGGACATTGGTTATGGTCAGAATGGAATTACTATTCCACTCTTAAAAATGGGTTACAAAAGAATATTCGCGATTGATGTCAGCAAAAGAGCACTTTCAATTTAGTGACATATTTCACCTGCATGTCTTTTAATGTTATAGACACAATATGGGAAAAAATCGGTTGAATAGAGTTTTATTTACCTTACACACCCAATTTCCTACTTAACATCCATTTTACAACATCAGGTTTCTTGTTGTCGAAGAAACTGCTAATGGGGGAGCATTCATGTTACGTCCATGAAATAGCTAAAAAGGCTTAATTCAGGCATTTGGAAAAAATAACCATTGTACAGCCTTCAATCTTGCACCGATCACTTTCGCTGGAGAGCGTTCTCATGGCTTACTTGCTATCAATTCTCCTTTTTTAGAAGACATTTCGTTCCCAATAATTTTGGTATGAAGGTAAACAATTTTATACCGATATACCATTTAAATCCACATGAAAGTGAAAACGAGTATATCCATAGATAATGAGGTTTGGATGGAGCTCAAGAATCTGGCATTACAACGAGGTAAGGACATAAGCTCGATCCTGAAGGATGCTATCGAAAACGAACTGTATATGGATTTAGACAAATCCTTAATAAAGTATTCCAGGCATGGCAAATCTGACCTGGATTTTGATCCAATCAAACCAAAAAGCAAAGTATCCGATCTGGTAAGGAGCATGAGGGATGACAGAGAAGGTCGCGTATATTGACACTAGCGCAATAGTAAAGAGGTATGTGTATGAAACTGGATCAGAATTTATTCGTGCACAATACAAAGACGCCTATCTTGGGAAAGTTCTGCTTTCGTTCAACGTCTGGAATATTGGAGAGGTTATTGGAGTATTTGACAGGGCCCATAGACAAGAAAGAATTACAGGTGAACAGTTTGATGAAGTTATGGACAGATTCTCAGATGAAACTGCAAGACTTAAGAAGATAAGTCGAATAAGAATACTCAACTTATCCGAAAAACTTTTAGTGAGTAGCTGGGACGTTGTGATAAAATACCACATCTATGTTGCTGATGCCCTGCAGATTATAAGTGCCATTGAAGTTGGATGCAGCGAGTTTTATACAGGAGATGAAAAGCTGCATAAGTTAGCACTCTCCTACGGCTTAAATTCTATTCATTTGGGATGATTGCCGATACTTCATAATGAACAACACTACTCTAATTCAAGTGCACCTAAAATATTCCAGTAAATCTTTAATCAAATCCCGACCGGTCCACTCTGGCTCTTACTGAATTTGCTTATAGGTAAAAGCATAAGATTGAATGCAGGATTTTCCACGTGAAAGTGTAAGTGATTTCAAATAGAATTTATAAAGCGTGATTTAGGGAAATCAAGTTACTTGAGATTGGTTTATATTCCATATAATTCAATGATGAGTCTTAAGGTACTATATAAGAGAGTATAAATGATTATATACAAAATATAGATAACACATAGTGTCGAAATCTGGCATAACAACAATTCAACTGGATAGGTCGGTTGTAGATGAGCTTAAAAAGTTTAAAAGATATCGGCGGGAGACCTATAGCGAGATAATTCTTAATCTTATAGAAAGTGTGAGAGAGAGTGGTGAGTTTGAAATGTTTGTGCAGAAGGCCCAGGAAGAGAGGATGAAAGAGCTGTGGGGAGAAGGCGACTACTCTGGGTGGGAACGTGCCTGAGCCTGGAGATGTCATATTAACAAGAGTAAAATTCACTGACTCAGATGACTTTAAAATTCGGCCTGCCCTCATATTATTCGAGGAATTTGGGAACATTGTCATAGCAGGTATAACAACTAACACCAGAATGAGTGGCATAAGTATATTGAAAAGTGAAGGAGCTGCCCAAGATAGTGTGATTAAATTGAATTATGTCTTTACTATTACAAATGCTGCGATAATCAAAACAGTATTTCGATTATCCC
>JAMCUH010000045.1 GCA_023379435.1 Thermoplasmatota archaeon
TTTGCTGTAAAGCTTGTTCAGGAACTGTTCAAATCCAAGGTTGTCGCCGTTTCAGACACAAGAGGCGGAATATACAGTAAAGATGGTATAGATTTCCAAAAACTTCTTGCACACAAGCAGAAGACTGGCGGCGTCTCAGGCTACCCTGGATCTACCAGGATGACAAATGAAGAGCTTCTGGAGTCCGATGTTGACATCCTGATCCCGGCCGCCATTGAGGATCAGATCACGGATGAGGTTGCAAGAAAAGTAAAAGCAAGGATAATACTTGAACTTGCAAACGGGCCGACTACTCCGGAAGCAGATGACATACTCTACAAGAGGAAGGTTACACTTATACCTGATTTCCTGGCAAATTCAGGTGGCGTGACTGTATCTTACTTTGAGTGGGTGCAGAATATCACTGGCCTTTACTGGGAAGAGGATGAGGTCTACAGGAGACTGGATGAGAAGATGAGCAAATCGGTGAGGGACGTGTTTGATGCATCTGAAAGATTAAAGGTAGATCCAAGAACAGCAGCCTATACAATCTCGGTGAAGAGAGTGGTAGATGCAATGAAGGCGAGAGGCTGGTACTAAAATTTTTTAGATACATTACTTTAACCGGATGAGCGGAAGTAGTGTAGTGGTTATCACAGGGGCTTCCCAAGCCCTTAACCCGGGTCCGAATCCCGGCTTCCGCAAATGATTCCATTATCATTTTTTATGATTAAGGGCGTAAGTATTTTTTCCTTTCTGGCTTTATGGTTTGAAAGTTAATAGGGGAGCTTTGTAGTTGAACGAAACACCTGACAGCGCAACATTGGATGAAACCCTTCGGTCGCTAAAAACAACTGAAAATGGACTAACTGAGGAAGAAGCTGAGGAGAGACAGAAAAGATTTGGCAGAAACATCATAGAGGAACAAAGAGAAAACAAAATTGTGAAATTCATCAAGAAATTTTCCTCTCCCATCCCATGGATGCTTGAACTCACGGCCATAATCACTTTTCTGCTGGGAAAGTACCTTGATACCTACATAATACTCTTTCTTCTCATATTCAACGGTACTGTAAGCTTTTTGCAGGAATCAAGGGCAAATGATGCAGTGGAACTTCTAAGGAGTAAAATACAGGTAATGACTAGAATTTTGAGAGACTCCACCTGGCTCCAGAGACCAGCTTCAGATCTCGTTCCTGGAGATATAGTTCACCTGAGAATGGGCGATATTGTTCCAGCCGATGTTAAGATTATCAAAGGAGAACTGCTATCAGATCAATCCGCCCTTACAGGAGAATCCGAGCCTGTTAAAAGGGGTGTCAACGGTGTTGTTTATTCAGGATCTATACTTAAGAAGGGGGAAGCAACCTGCGTAGTTACATCCACCGGTACAAATACATTCTTCGGGAAAACTACAGAGCTTGTTAAGAAAGCACGGTCAGAATCTCACGTTGAGAAGCTCATTCTCAGAATAGTGAGGTATCTCGTTGTAATAGACGTCGTTCTAGTACTAGCCATGATAATATATTCTCTAATACTGAAAATATCCATTTCTGATCTTATTCCGTTTTCCCTGGTTGTTCTCATAGCCTCAATACCCGTGGCATTGCCAGCTACATTCACCATAGCCACAGCCTATGGCGCCGTTGATCTTTCCAGGAGGGGGGCTCTTGTAACAAGACTTACTGCTGTCGAGGAAGCTGCATCAGTGGATGCCATGTGCTTCGACAAGACTGGGACATTGACGGAGAACCGCCTTTCTGTATTTTCACCGATACCGTCAGGATGCAGCGAGGATGATCTTATTCGTTATGCTCTTCTTTCATCAGATGAGTCCAGCCAGGATTCCATAGACATGGCCATCATCAGATATGCCGCAGATCACAATATTATCAGAGATGGTTATAGAACTGTGAGATTCACACCCTTTGATCCATCCATAAAGAGGACAGAAGCTTTGATCTCGCACGGTGGGGAGGAACTCACTGCAATGAAGGGCGCACCTCAGGTGATACTGAAAATTTGTGGAGTTACCGGAGATGAAATAATGAATCGTGTTTCTGACCTCGCCAAGAGAGGATACAGAACCATTGCAGTTGCGGTGAAGGATCATAACACATTCACATTCTGCGGTCTAATCCCTCTTCAGGATTCACCAAGGCATGACTCCAGTGAACTTGTGGCAAAACTCAAAAGCTTGGGTATCACGACAAGAATGGTTACTGGAGATACAGAACCCGTCGCAAGGGAAGTTTCCAGAATGGTTGGAATAGGAGACAGGGTTTGTAAACCTTCTGATCTCAGGTCTGGAGCTGTTGATATTGAGACCTGTGACGTGTTTTCGGAAGTTTTTCCTGAGGATAAGTACGATATAGTGAGGTACCTTCAGGACAAGGGCCATCTAACAGGCATGACAGGAGATGGTGTCAACGATGCCCCTGCACTGAAGCAGGCCGAACTTGGAATTGCTGTTTCATCTGCAACGGATGTAGCAAAGGCATCCGCAAGCGTTGTTCTTACACACGAGGGTATAAAGGATATAGTCAGCACAGTGGAAGACGGGCGAAAAATTTTCCAGAGGATGCTTACCTATACGCTCAACAAGATCATAAAGACCATTCAGGTTGCTATATTTCTCATTCTTTCATTTTTCATCTTCCGTATTTTCGTAACGACACCTTTTGATATTATACTGCTTCTCTTCGCAAACGATTTTGTTACGATGTCCATAGCAACCGACAGCGTCAGATACTCTCAAAAACCGGAAAAATGGAACGTGAACTCACTGGTTGGATCATCCATTGGGCTGGCCATATTTATCGTAATTGAATCCTTCGCCGTTTTGATCGTCGGTTTCCATCTTGGCCTGAATTCCAGTGAAATTGACACATTCATCTTCGATATGCTGGTATTTTCAGGGCAGTTCACAGTCTACATGGTCAGGGAAAGGGGCAGGTTCTGGAATTCAAGACCCGGAAAATGGCTCCTCATAGCTTCTGCAGCTGATATTTTCTTCATAACGATCATATCCTCATTTGGAATCCTTGTTACCAGAATTCCATTCTATGATGTTTTGATCGTACTGGGTCTAACGTTCCTGTTCATGGTACTCATTGATACAGTAAAGAATTACATATTCAGACATTATGGTATATAATGATCTGTGAATCATCGCACTATGAGTACCGATACACGTGTACTGGCAGAAACTCTCTCGGAAACAGATCCAAAGAATATCCCCTTTGTAAAACTGTGTTTTCTTGTACCCATTACGACAAGATCTGCCTTATAGTATTCTATGGCTTCAAGGATTGTGTGTACAGGCTCACCCCTTTTCACTATACCATGAACCTTCTTGAACCCCAGTGCTTTTATATGGCTAGCTTTTTCCCTAATCTTTCTGGTTGATTCCCTGAACAGCGCATCTTCGTCATTGAGAAGCACTTCCCCTGCGCCAGTATAATCTCCAGCTGGTACATACGGTATCTTCACTGCGTGAAAGAGGTAAAGTGTAACATCGCTGTTCGCAGAAAGCAGTTGTGCAGCAAAATCCACAGCTTTCTCGGACTCCTGGGAAAAATCAGTTGCACAAAGAACATTCTTTATGGAGGCATTTCCATCTTTGGATGTCACACACAACAATCACTATGGCAAATATATAGTTAGCGTAATATAATCTGTTTTACCAGACCGAACGCCTAACCACAAAAGCTTGGATTATACAATGATCCTATAATTTTATTTTTTATGATATGGTGGACCATGACCTGGAAGTATCAGCTTTGCCTCATGCTCCATTATGATCTGTCTGGATTTTTCTGCCTCTTTCAGGTTCAGAGTAAAGCCTTTATTGATCTGGAGACCGTTTCTCGTGTTGTTTACTGCATCTCCCACGAATAACGCATCATCTTCCTCAACGTAATATGATGTGCTACCTGGAGTATGTCCGGGAGTTTCAACAACATGGATGCCATCGATCTTTAATTCCGATGCTGATTTCACGGAACTCACTGGTGTTATTCTTGCCATGCCTGCAACTATGTGGGACATGATTGATCGGGCCGGGACTGGCTTTGCTTTTCCCGTGATAACATCAACCTCCCTGTCCGGAACAAATACATCTGGCTTGAATTCTTCAGTAAGAATGTGGAGGCCACCAACATGATCGGGATGGTAGTGTGTGATGAGGATGATTTCAGGCTTGGCTTTTTTCTCATTGTAATACATGATAATCTTCTTTGCCGATCCTTTCATTCCCGCATCAATCAGAACCGTGTTTTCTCCTAATCTGACTGAGTAGCAGTTGGCCATTGTTCCATCGATGAGATCAATATGTTCCGTAATCTTCATAATGATACAATGCCACGGTGATATAAAAAATTCAATTAATGACAGGCATATGTTCCACGGAAAGAGACTCGCATTTAACTTATGCGCAGTGCAAGAGAATATAAATGATCATTCAAAATGATGCAAGGAGGATATGGAGACCATGATCACAAGATGCATGCAATGCAATAAAGAGAGAAGAGGAATGGAGATAAGATGTGAAGTTTGTGGGGGGCCCCTGGAAATGATACCGGATTTTAAATTCAGCTCCAACTTCAATGAAAATTTTCCACACATAAAAGAATGGATATCTCTGGGTGAGACCATCACACCAGTGTTAAAGTACAGGAAAGTATCCTTCAAGCTTGATTACTACCTCCCCACATTCTCCTACAAGGATAGGGGATATCGAGCGGCCCTCTCTGCTCTGCTTCCTTTTTTTCAGAAAAATAATATTCAGGAACTCAACGAGGATTCATCCGGAAATGCCGGAGCATCTCTGTCAGGATATGGTGCAGCGGCTGGTATGAGGGTAAACATATTTGTGCCAGAATCTGCAGCTGCCGGGAAGATCAGACAGATTGAAAGCTACGGGGCCAAAGTCATGAGGGTTAAGGGGAACAGGGAAGATGTTGCAAATGAGGCGATTCAGCACAAGGGTTTTTACATGAGTCATGTGCTTGTTCCGGAATTCAGGGATGGAATTAGGTCCCTTGCCTACGAAATATTCCTTCAGGGCAACGGTTCTTTTCCTGACAGAATCTACATACCCGCATCTGCCGGTACACTCCTACTTGGATTGCATAAGGGGATTGAACATCTTTTTAACAGTGGGGAAATCACGGATATACCGAAGATTATTGCAGTACAACCGGAACTCATAAATCCCATCTGCTGTGCACTTGAAGGGAAAAACTATGTAAGTAAGGGAAAAAGGAGCATAGCAGATGCCCTTGTGACAGAAAGGTCACTTCTTATGGAAAGAGTTGTTGATGTGCTGAAGGCAACTGATGGGAAATGCATATCTGTCACAGAAAATGAAATTAAGGATGCTTGGAAAAAACTCGCATCCCATGGCATGCTGTGTGAATTCAGCTCGGCTGCAGCCTATGCCGGTTTCCTTAAAAAGGAATACGGGGAAAACAACCTAATCATCCTTACAGGAAACGGGCTGAAATCTTTAATGCAGTGACTATACGTTTGTCTTCTTTATCACTTTCCCAAGCATTCCGATGAAATTCAACAATGCAGTGAAACCTGAGGTGAACTCAGGGTCCTTCATGAGAGACATTAATTTCATCAGACCAAACGTCTGTGGATTGTTGGCACCTTCTATGAGCGCATCTGAAAAACTGTCAGCGTTGAAAAGCAGGCTCTTTATGAGATCTGAAGTTCTCTCTGAACTGAGCAGGTATGCGACACCGGGAAGAAGGTTTATGATCTTTGACAGTGCGTACCTTCCTTCCTGAGACTCAAGAAATGATGTGACAACGGAATGATCAGACGGTATGAATTCCATGAGAAAATCCTGTAATTCATCCAGTAAACCACTGGATTCAACTCTTTTAAGCATGTTCAATGTCTGGGTCACAAGTCTTCTATTCTCAGTGACAAACTTCAAAAGCTCCTCTATTTCATCCGGTTCCTGTTCATCTACCTTTTCAACCATATTCAAAACCTCACATCAGACCCCTAAGAAACGTGGAAAAATATGTGTCAGAGAAATAACTCTTGTAATTAAAGTCCGCTCTGGATTCCAGAGGTACCCTGGGTTTCTCCGTATAACTAAATGAGAGTGTTATACCATTGTTCATGCCGACAGCAATGGAGCATGAAACACTCCCGTCGTATTTTCCGAAGAAGTTGAGTGACTTCACCTGAGCGGTTATTCTCCTGGAAAGATATTTGACAGAATGCACAATCGCTGAAGCCGTCTTGGGAATAGGAAGATTTGATGCGTCTCCAATAGCGTAAACGTCTTCGTAGCCCTCCACAGCAAGCGTTTCCTTGTCTACCTTGACAAAACCCTTATCGTCACAAAGACCTGATTTAAGCAGGAAGTCCTGTCCTCTGTGAGGAGGAGCAAGCACCAGAAGGTTGTAGTTTATCTTCTCTCCAGACTCTGAAACGATCTCTTTGTTCTTCTGGATGATATCCTTAAGCTTGAACCCTGTGTGACATATTATGCCTGATTCATCGAACTTACTTTTGAACATATCCGATATGTTGCCATCAGGGAAGAGCAGATCCTCAGGATACACAAAGTGTATCTCACACTTTTCCCTGACTCCCCTCTCCTTCAGGAGCTCATGGAGCATCAGCGCAAACTCATGATTGGCAATTGGACACTGGACCGGGAGTTCCGGCACGCCAATAACAACCTTTCCCTCAGTAAAGTCCTCCAGGTTCTTGTAAAGTTCGATTGAGTGCTGCAGATCATAAAAGTGCTTTGACTCGTCAGAAAATCCAGGGATAAGTTCCTCATGAAGGACTGCCCCGGTGGCAATTACAAGGACGTCATAGCTGTGCTGTTTCCCAGATTCAGTGACCACGACCCTTGAGTAAGGATGTACTGATTCAACAGTCTCCCTTGTGAAGGTAATATCGTTATTTAAGAGGAAATCAACACTTTTAACGCTGTTCTTGTAATCCTTAAAACCGAGGGATATCATGGTGGAGTCAGCTTTGCAAAAATGTTTGGTTTCCTTACCAATCACCTCAATATCCAGTTCTGACGGCTTGTTAAGAAGTCTGAGCTTATTGGCAAGAGTTATCCCTGCTGTACCACTCCCTAAAATCAGTACCTTTCTTGGAGCAACCATTTTAACACCTTTCAAACTGAACTGCGCACATAACCTTTCCGGCTTTTATATTCATGGCCCTAAACCACCCATTCCAAACATGATTGTACTGGAATATGCGCACACACATTCACTACTGTATTTCTCTGAATTATATTATAATTTTCTGCCTTGATATCAATTGGCCAAAATGCAAATGTTTGGTTTTATCCGGACCTTCACTGGGGATTTATATCTGTGAACATGGTGTAAATCCAGATCAACCTTTGAAACTGCATAATAATATATATTGATCTGCAATCGTGATTCAATGGAAACCACCTTCGAAATAGTGGACAAAAGCAAAGACTCCATGAAACTGAAAATGCTTCACTATGACAATACTCTTCTAAGGCCCTTCGTTGAGGAGCTCATGAAGGATGAAATGGTGGAGGAATCCAGGTACTACATCAAGCATCCTGTAATAGACGATCCGGAGATTTATGTCAGGGTGAAGTCAGGCAAACCTCAGGCTGCTGTAAAGAGATCCGTAAAAAGACTGAGCAAGACGTTTGAAGATATGTCTCAGGATCTGTCGAGAGAACTGAGAAGAATCGATGAAAAACAATAAGTATTGATGCAGAGCCCCTATGTTATAGAATTTTCTGGTGACTCAGAACCGCTTCTTGGCTCCCTATTCAAGGCAGCCCACGATACCTGGAACGATTTCAAATTTCTAGAGAGGCATGGAAGGGTTTCCCTCGTAAGCGGAAAAATTGAGGAAATCAAGGAACTCTCATTTGTGAATTTCATCTCGGAATTTCTTGGAATAATAAATGATCCCGTTGATCTTAGAAACATTCATATTCCGGATGGGAAATTTTATGTCAGAATCGCTGATTATGACGGTAACATTGAATTCACAGAAAGCCAGGCAGGGAATTTACTCTCTGCACAAGGAAGGGTGAGTTTTTCTGAACCGGATTTTGTGATACGTATTGTGAAACTGTCCAGGATATTCATAGGGAAAATGGTCTTCCAAAAGGATGGGTCAATTAATCAAAGGCGATCCGCACTTAGGCCATTCTTCTCACCGGTGTCCATACACCCGAAATTTGCAAGATTCGCAATTAACCTTTCCAGAACCCATCCTGGAGATACCGTGCTTGATCCATTTTGCGGGACTGGAGGCATAATTATCGAAGCCGGTATTATGGGAAGAAAAATAATAGGCTCTGATTCCTCCCTGGCCATGGTTAGGGGAGCCAGGTTGAACCTGAAATACTATGGTCTCTCAGAGGATGTGAGATGTGCAGCATTTAGCGATCTTGAACTCGATCAAAGGGTTGATGCCATTGTTACAGATCCACCATATGGCAGAAGCTCTGAACTGAGCGGTGAATCTGTGGAGAGCATGCACAGGGGTCTTTACAAAAAAGCCCATGAACTTTTAAAAAAAGACGGTATATTGTCAATTGTTGTGTCAGATCCGGAAATGTTGAAGTTCTCAGCAAATTTCTTCAGTGTTATGAGTATTGATGCCGTGAGAATACACAGATCACTCACAAGATATTTTGTCAGTCTCCGAAGAATCAACTGACCTCAGAAAAAAAGTTTTCAAATAGACCAGAAATGTCTCATATTCATCCAAGGAGCTGGTAATCTGTTCTGAATAACGAATTCACTTTGAATTCTGCATTATAACCCTTAATATTTATGTAGAAGAACAAACTTACGTAGTGAAATGGCAGATCCACGGATGGACAGTTACACTGGCAATTCAACAAAACCTGTTCATAATGGTAGAAAGAGATCATCTGTTCAATCAAAGAGTTCGTACAGGAAAAAATTGACCGAACTGGAGAATGAACTTTCCAGATACAGGGAACTGTACCTGAGGCAGGTCGCTGAAATGGATAATTATGCCAAGACAAAGGAGAAGGAGATAGCTTCCATATACAGGAATTCCAGCAGGGAAGTCGTGAAGAGCCTTCTCCCGTTTATGGACTCTCTTGAGGCTGCATTGAAGCATGACGACAGCGACGGACTTTTAACACTGAAAAAGCAAATAATTAAAATCCTCTCATCGTATGGCTTCAGTGAGATACCATCCGTCGGAAAGGCATTTAACCCGTATCTTCACGAGGCGATTGGGGTCGTTGAATCAAACGATGATAATATAATCGTTGAAGAGATTCAGAAGGGATACATGCTCAACGATGAAGTGATAAGGACATCAAAGGTAATTGTAGGAAGGAGGAATTGAAAATGGCAAAGATTATAGGAATAGATCTGGGAACAAGCAACTCAGCAGCGGCAGTCGTTATCTCAGGAAGGCCAACGGTTATACCTAGCTCAGAGGGGGTCTCCATAGGGGGAAAAGCCTTTCCCAGTTATGTTGCCTTCACCAAGAATGGTGATCTTCTTGTTGGTGAACCAGCAAGGAGGCAGGCTCTGCTAAATCCTGAAGGAACTGTCTATGCTGCAAAGAGAAAGATGGGCACTGATTTCAAATACAAGATCTTCGGCAAGGAATACACTCCACAGCAGATATCTGCATATATTCTGCAGAAAATAAAGAAGGATGCTGAGGCTTTCCTTGGCGAACCTGTTACGGAGGCTGTCATCACCGTTCCAGCATACTTTAACGATAATCAGAGACAGGCAACAAAGGATGCGGGATCAATCGCAGGCCTCAATGTGAAGCGTATAATAAATGAGCCAACAGCTGCTTCCCTTGCTTACGGAATTGATAAACTGAAGGAATCCCAGAAGATACTTGTTTACGATCTGGGAGGTGGAACCCTTGACGTCACTGTGATGGATTTCGGTGAAGGTGTTTTCCAAGTGCTTTCCACATCAGGGGATACCCAACTGGGTGGAACTGATATGGATGAAGCTATCGTAACATTCCTGATCAACGACTTCAAGAATAAGGAGGGCATAGATCTAAGGTCAGACAAGAACGCGTATATTAGGCTTCGCGATGCTGCTGAAAAGGCAAAAATTGAACTTTCCAGCACAATGTCAACCGAGATCGATATACCATACATAACGCAAACACAGAACGGGCCCAAGCACCTCAGATACACCATGTCAAGGGCGCAGCTCGAAGAACTCATAAGACCCATAGTGGAAAGATCAAAGAAGCCCATAGAAACTGCACTGGAAGCCGCTAAGATAAAATCGTCTGATCTCACAAAGATTATTCTAGTGGGAGGGCCAACCAGAATTCCTCTTGTTAGGAGATTCGTGGAAGATTACTTCGGCAAGAAGATCGAGGGTGGTGTCGATCCAATGGAGTGCGTGGCAATCGGAGCGTCATTACAGGGAGCAGTACTTGCGGGAGAACTTAAGGATATTGTATTGCTCGATGTCACACCATTAACGCTTGGAGTTGAAACGCAGGGAGGGGTGGTTGCCCCCATAATTCCGGCCAACACCACAATTCCAACAAGAAAGTCACAGATATTCACAACAGCAGCAGATATGCAGACAGCCGTTACTATTCATATAGTTCAGGGTGAGAGACCCATGGCATCTGACAATGTGTCTCTGGGTATGTTCAATCTAGTGGGTATTCCTCCTGCCCCTAGAGGGGTTCCACAGATCGAAGTCACATTTGACATTGATGCGAATGGTATCATCAACGTTTCGGCGACCGACAAAGGCACTGGAAAGAAGCAGGGCATATCAATCACTGCCTCCAATAAACTTTCGAAGGAAGAGATAGAAAGAATGAAAAAACAGGCTGAAGAGTTTGCCGAGGAGGACAAGAAGAAGAGGGACCTGGCTGAACAGATTAATCTTGCAGAGTCGTTGGTATATACTGCAGAAAAGACTGTTAACGAAGCAGGAGACAAGATCGATCAGAACTCAAAGGATCAAATGAGGGAAGAGATTAAGAAGGTGAGGGAGGCTATCGATTCTAAGGACATTGAGAAGATAAAGTCATCTGTAGAATCTCTAAGCAAGATGGCCCAGGAGATCGGTACGAAGATATACCAGAGCAGTTCTGAGGTACCACCACAGCAGGGGCAACCTCAGGAGGAACAGCAGGATAATGCTGGCCAGGCCAATGCAGATAACAAAGAACAGTCTGGAACCGGTAACGGCGAAAGAGTGGTTGATGGTGAGGAAGGCTCATCCTGAGGCAAGCATTGTAGATGGCTAAGGACTATTATCAGATACTGGGCGTCAGCAAGACAGCGTCTCAAGATGAGATAAAAAGCGCCTTCAGAAAACTTGCCCGCCAGTATCATCCGGATGCAAATCCAGAGAACAAGAAGGCTGCCGAGGAAAAGTTCAAGGAGATCAGCGAGGCATATGAAGTCCTCTCTGATCCTCAAAAGAGAAGCGTCTACGACAGGACAGGCAGTGTGGAGTTTGAACCCGGAAGGCAGGACTTCAACTGGCAGGACTTCACACATTTTTCAGATTTTGAGGATATCTTCAACAGGATATTTGGAGGGGGTTTTAACACCGGAGGTGGATCAGGATTTTTCTCCAACTTCTCAAATTTTTCAAACCAGGGGCCAGACCTTGATCTTGCCATCAGGGTTCAGATTCCACTGGAAGATGCCTATTATGGAACTTCAAGAATTGTGAAATACAAAAGAAACAAGACCTGTGAAGTCTGTGGTGGTACTGGTGCTGAGGGTGGTCAGCTCGATATCTGCCCGGTGTGCCATGGGACCGGACAGGAACGGGTTGTTCAGGGCCAGGGTTTCTTCAGGATGGTCTCTGTAACAACGTGCAGGACTTGTGGGGGAAGAGGGAAGGTTCCAAAAAAGATCTGCCCAAACTGCAAGGGTTCAGGAACTGTTTCTGTGACGGAGAATCTTGAAGTTAAAATACCGAAGGGAGCACCAAACAATCTAAAGATAAGATTCAAGGGCAAGGGGCAAGCCCTGAGAAACAGGGTTGGTGATCTCTTTGTGATCCTTAATATTTCTGATGCTCCTGGCATAAAGAGACAGGAAGATGATCTCTACATAGATAAGGAGGTATCATTTGGAGAAGCCGCGCTTGGAACAGACATTGATGTGAATTTATTCAGGGAGAAGCTTACTGTACATATCCCTTCAGGTACTCAGCCGGGAGAACGGATAAGGATCAAGGGGGCTGGCATGCCACACATGAACCGCTCCGGAAGCGGAGATCTTTATGTGAGGGTGAACGTTGAAGTACCCAAGAAACTGACACAGAGACAGAGGGAACTCATTGCGCAGTTGATGGAAGAGACACCAAAAAAGAAGTCGTGGTTCAGCAAACTTTGAGTCCTAAACAAAAGCAAACAATTAATACAATTATACCACATTAACGCCAGCTAGAGTTACTGGTACCCATGGTGTCGGACACATTATTCGCCTCGAGGAGGAATGTTTTATTATTTTACGTTGCATCAGCCACTGTTCTAGGGGCTATTGGCAGTATTCTTGGCCTCATTAAGATCCTCTCCATATCTAAGATCATACCTTCCTTTCAGTTCGGTTTCTTTCAACATCCCTATTTGCAGGTGTTTGGTTTTCTCGTTATATTCATCAGCGGCGTTGAGGTTGTCCTTGCCCCGAATTTTCGCGGTATAGCTGCGGTGAATGGTAAAATTGATTACATTTTTCTCGGGATCATGATAGCATTTCAGATATCAGTATTCGCCGGAAATGTAGACAGCTCACTGTTCAGGTACACAATAGCTGCTTCCTTTGTTTTTCTCTTTTTATATTCATTAAGATATAATTACCTGGATTGGCTTGGTCTGTTCAGACGGTCGCGGAAACATGATGCTGGAGATTTCTTCCTTGCATTTTCAGCCTTCTCACTACTGCTTACTTCCATATTATTGTATATAAACGGAATCAGAGACGGGAAGGTTTTCAACACTGCTCTATTATACGAGGTACTTCTTGGTTTCTCCGGATTCGTTGTTTTTGGTGTAAGCATTAAGACATCCCCGTCCATCAATTCCAGAATAAGGTCTACACTTCTCTATTCCTCACTTGCTCTTGGGGGTGCATCAATCGTATTCTCCTTCATTGAAGACGTTATGGTACCGGGAAGATTCCTCTATGTTATTGCAGTTCTTTTTCTTCTGACCATTCTGAGCTTTGTTGTCGCGCAATCAATGCTGGTTATAAAATCCAGGAAAAGGTCTAAATCTGATGCCACGCCCAAAACAAAGGCAATATCCATAGTGAGTTATGCAAGGTTGTGTATTGTCTTGTCCCTTGCTTGGCTGATCATAGGATCTGTGATAGGTCTGTTTTATTCCCTAAATCATTCTTTCCATCTTGAGAAGATTGCAATGATACACTCTATTGGCCTTGGATTCCTGGGAACCAGCATAATGGGCTATGCACCGCTCCTTCTCCCAGGCATACTTTCCCTGGAAAGGCACAGAACCGATATCTCCATTTGGTCTCTCTTGATCTTCACGATTGGAATCTTCTTTATGATAACTGGTTTTTCACTGCTTCCTCCAACATCAGCCTTCCCATATTTCCTGACCGCTGGTGGTTTTCTAATTGTGGCAGGCATGCTCTGGTATGTCGTTGATATTCACCGCTTTATTGTTAAGCCCGTTTCAGGCCACGATTTTAATTTCCAGGA
>JAMCUH010000046.1 GCA_023379435.1 Thermoplasmatota archaeon
ACATGCCTCTTAATCCCGATGTTACCAGGCTTCTGAAAATGTTCGAAAGCAATCAGCCTCCGGATATTTGGAAAACTGACATAAGAGAGTTCAGGAAAAGGGCGGAACAGTCTCCTTTGCCCAAGAAGGTTGAAAAAGTGGAAGATGTTAAGGACATGGAATTTGAACACCACGGTATAAAGATACCTGTAAGACTCTACACTCCAGAAAATGCAGGAAAGGGCATGATAATATACTATCATGGTGGTGGATTAGTTTTCGGAAACATTAACACTCATGATGACATATGCAGGATGGCTGCAAACCGATCCAGAACAAGGGTACTTTCCGTAGATTACCGGCTTGCTCCGGAAAATAAATTTCCTTTCTTGGAATTGAACGCATGAAATACGGGTAAATGTATAATATATGGTGACAAATCTCAGTATATGGCGTCATTGAGTGGGAAATTGGCTGAATTGAAAATTGATCATGCACTTATAACGTTTTCAATCACCCTTGAAGACCAGTTTCCTGGTTTTATTCCAGGCCAATACTGCCGTGTCACTATGACGGACGCACCATCAACTGATATTAGGGGCAATTCGAGGACGTTCTGTGTTACGAAATACGATGGCAGTGAGAGAAAGGTTACCTTCTGCACCATGAAGGGCCCCTCAGCATTTAAGTCAAACCTTCAAAGCCTCAGGATTGGGCACATATTCAAAGTCCAGGGTCCTTTTGGAAATTTTTATCTCCCAGGTGAATCTGAGAGAAATGTTTTCATTGCCTATGGTATCGGTATAACATCAATGATATCCATTGCCTCCCTAATCGTTGAAAGAGAAACTGGTTCGGCAATTTTCCTGCATGGTTCTTATCCCGATGGTTTTTTTCCGCTTCGCAAAGAAATGGAGGAGATCACTGCAAACAGTGATCATGCCAGATACATACCCGTCATGACGTTGGAGGGGGATGAGAAAAACAGCGTTGGATTCTCTAGAATATTGCAGGATAATTCATTCCAATACATCGAAAGCGCAACGTTCTATCTTTCAGGCCCAGATAAAATAATGAAGGAGATCCGGAATGATCTCATGCTGAACAGGATAAGTCAAGACAACATAAGGAGCGAGTTTTATACCGGTTACTGAAATCAGAAACTGTCCAGTGTGCGTACCTTCTTTTCACTGGGGCTATCTGGAAATGAGTCCAGCGGTTTTGATTTCGCTGATGCATCGTCCACTGTTGTCACCTGACCGGTGATACCTTCAAGCACCCTGTTGAGTGTGTCCTCAACTCTCTTCGCGTAATAGGCGTAATCGGGCTTTTTCTGAAAAGGAACTCCCTCAATGTATGGTTCTACCTCCTGTGGAGTAACCTTTGAGTTTGTCACAATCCAGGAAACCTTCATCCCAGGAACAAATGTTTCACCGCTCTCCTTAAGCTTCCTGGCAACACGGAAATTTGCCAGTGACTCCGCATTCTTATAGTCTCTGAATTCCTGTACACTTCTTGATATGACAAGCTTTTCCACCGGGATGTCCTTATCACCAGACCTTATTTTATCAACAATGGTTTTGGCATATGTTATGGCTCCATCCACGTCTCTGTTGAGGATTAACTGGAAAACCTTATTCTGAGCCTCACTCTGCAAATCAAAGGAATCGGTTCTCCTCACCTCATAGCCTCTTACCAGAACCTCCCCCTTATTCTCTTCAGGATAAACTATCCTCCCAGCATATCTCTTCTTTGCACCATGGGAAAAGAATGGATCAAGTACCTTCTCGAATTCTAATACGATTCCCCTTTCCTCTGAGAGATTCCTACTCAATTCTTCACCGAATTTTACTGTTTCGTCGACGCTTTCCAAACCAGACTCAATAAATACGCTGTCTGTATCACCATATATCACCTTTATACCTCTCCCTTCAAGTTCATTCATCAATTCCTTTATCGTTTCTCTTGCGTATCCTGTGACGGAACGCCCGATCTCAAGGTTAGTGAATCTGTAGAACGATGAGGCGAGGACACCGTAGAATGTATTCATGAGAATTTTCATTGCACCCTGGACACCATCAAGGAAATCTCTTTCTTCCTTTGGGGATGTCTTCATCCTCTGCTTGATCTCTGCTCTTTTCTTCATGAGATCCTCAAGCAGTCTTGGAACGAGACCAACTTTCACGGACTTGTCAAGGAATCTCACACCCTCCGGTGAGACAATGGTTCCGTTTGGATCAAGGGTTGTGAAACATATATTATATTTTATGATCATTGAGGGGTACATACTCCTGAAATCCAGCACAATGACGTTTGTATAGAGACCGGCACCTATATTCTTCACATATCCCCCTTCTATGGGACTCTCCTTTCCGGTCCTTGTTGTTACAGGTACGCCAATGTTCTCGCGGTCTGCAGCTCTTATGAGAAGTGAGTCTACATAGTTGGATGTTCCGCCATTTGTCACATCATCAAGTGGCAGTTTCGTGACAATGCTCATGTACATGTTTCGATCAACAATCCTGAGGCGATTGAATATCCTCAATGTAAGATCGGAATCCTTTATGCAATAGTCTATGACTTCCTGCCGCCTGTTCTTCCATTCCTCCTCAATCTTGAGGCGGTTTATGTTATCCTTTCCTTCATTGAGAAGCTGCTTTGCAACGGAGTTAAGGGTTTCACTCTTGGGATGCAGGATCCTCTTCACGTTCCACCAGACATCGCTCACTATGCGCCCGTGCATTCTCCAGTATTGACCATTTATCCTCTTGGGAGCTATTTTGTCGCGACTGATATTAAACTTTACACCAAGTTTGTGCATTCTTTCCTCTATGAGTGGCATATCGTATCCATCTATGTTGTATCCAATTATTATATCCGGATCTTCCTTCTGGACAAGATCCACAAAATTTTCCAAAAGGGCCCTCTCTCCTCCGACAACGCTTCCCTTCCTTACGGAATCGCCTATTCCAATCGTCCATCCTATGACAAATATTTCCCTTGTCTTTATTGAATTTTCAACGTCAACACTCATAACCTTCAGAGCCGGATTAAACGCTTCGACATTCTCTATGGTTTCAATCCTGATGACAATATCAGTGGTAAAGTTCGTCCTCTCGGCGGTGAGTTCCTGCCCAGAAACTGAAACACATGGTCCAAGATCGAAGTCATAGATAAACCTGTGATGAAACGGAATATCTGCAGCCAGAACCTGGTAAGGGCACTCATTCCTGAATCTTGGCACCTTCCATGGAGATCTGATGTAAATGCGTTTTACACTTTTAACAGAACCTGAAACCCACAGCCTAAGGTCTTCCATTGAAACAAATTCCGGATCAGATGAAATTGTGGAAATGTAGTGTTCATCAGGTTCAACCACATCGAAATAGGGCTTGAAGCCAAAATAAAGGGCCGTAACAGATCTGCCGTCCAAGCTCCTGCCGAAAAGTTCCACAGCAACGTCTTCCATTCTGTAAGATGCAGCGATTATCCTGAACGATACCTTCATCCATGGAATATGTCATAATTACTATATGACTGTTACCGATTGCCGCATGATAATTAATGTACAATTCTAGAATCAAAACTCTGGTGCATCATCATGACCGTTACAGGAGAAGTGTTCTAAACTTGCAGGCCTCTGAAAATTTCATGATTCCCGATGCAAGAAAAGTACTATCATCTGATTTGGCGTCAAGGTACTCTCACATTGACGATGCCGGGATCAATTCATATGGGGGTTCGTCGTTCGCTGAGGAAATTCTTTTGGAAACAGAAAATTTGACCAACAAGGTATTTAATTCGCGTTACTGTGACGTAAGGCCTGTAGGAGGCCATATTGCAGCACTCTCTGCCCTACTCTCCTTTGTAAGCAAAGGTGACACCATTATGAGTATCCCATCCTCAAAAGGAGGCTATCCAGGTTACGATCAGGATTATCTCCCATCAATGATGGGTGTGAGATCAGTACATATACCCTATGACTACGAGAAACAGGTTATAGATTATGATGAGATGGAAATGGTTGCCAGAAAAGAAGGGGTGAGATGCATTGTTCTTGGTCAATCAGCTTTCCTGAAGTCCTATGATCTCAGGAGAATAAAGGAAATTGCTTCTTCAATGCCCACTGATGCAAAGATCATTTATGACGGCTCCCATGTGATGGGCCTCATTGCGGGTGGTGTTTTCCAGACTGATGCACTCAAGTATTCCGATGTTATTGTGGGATCAACCCATAAGTCCTTTTATGGTCCCCAGGGTGGTTTGATCCTTTCAAATGATCCCAGCATCATGGAAACTGTCAGGAAAAATATAACCTGGAAAACAATGGACAATTATCATCCCAACAGGATTGCTGCCCTTGGAATAACTATGGAAGATTTTCTTACCTCCGGAAAGAAGTATGCATCACTTGTTGTTAAAAATTCCAGGGAACTTGGGCAATCTCTCCATGAAAGGGGTGTAGGTGTTAGGTTTGCTCCCTGGTTCAGCGAGACCCATCAGATTTTGATTTCACACGATTATCTCAGGGAGAATGGACTCGACTTTGTCTCATTCTCCAGACTCATGGAGAGTAATGGCATAATCGTTGATAGAGATGGCAGAATTGGAACCTCTGAAATATCTCATCATGGCTATTCTGATATGAAGATAATCTCAGAGCTAATGGAAAGAGCCTTAAAGAGGGAAAACGTTAAAGCCCGTGTAAAGGATGTAGTGCATGGTATACTAAATGGAGCAGTGACAAAATGAACGCGTCGGACATAATGACAAGAAAATTGCTCACAATTGATTCAGAATCTACTCTTTCTGAGGCTCTTGCAAAAATGGTTGAAAACGGCATACACACTCTTCCTGTTGTGCATGGAAAGAAGTACGCCGGCATGCTGAGTTACAGGGAAATTCTCAGAAGGAGGAGCGTTAATCCTAAATCGAAGGTTCTCAACTTTTCAGTTCAGACACCCGGTATCTCGGAATCAACCGGTGTAATGGAAGTGGCGAGGGAGATAAGAGACTCTGGTCTCTATGCCGTTCCTGTCCTGAAAAAGGGCATATTGACAGGAATAATATCGAGAACTGATTTACTCAAAAACATTCGTGAAATAACAAATATCCCGTCCATGCCGTGCAGAGACATAATGACAAGGGAGCCCGTTAGCATTAACGTCAGAGATTCCACCGATCAGGCAATGGAGAAATTCAGGCTTCTTGACGAGGGCGAAATGCCCGTGACCGATGAGTCCGGTGTCCTCCTCGGGATTCTGCGTGCTGAGGATATATCAAGGGAGCTCCTACCATCGAAGGAAAGGATAAAGTATGGACAATTCAGCACCAGAAAAGGAAAGGTCAAGTTAGACGTTTCATCGCTTATGTATGATCCTGTATCCGCTGATCTTTATGATGACGTCCTGGATGCTGTGGACCGGATGGTCAAATCAAAACTACATGTTATACCAGTTACGAAGGACAAAAACATTCTGCAGGGAGTTATAGAGAATGTCGACATCATTGATCTCATCGTTGGATCAACCGGGGCCGACGGCCTTCTTGTCAATGTTAGTGGCCTTGAACCGGGTGACGAGGATCTATATGATATAACCTTTGCCATGGCTGACAAATTCACCCAGAGATTTTCAAGGTTCAACGAAGGCAAGGGAGGAACACTTAATATTCATGTCATCAAGTACAAAAACGCCGGGAACGTGAAATATTCCATAAGAACAAGGTTGATATCCGGAGATATATCCATGTCCGTCGATTCCTACAACTGGAACTATGGCAAATGCCTCTCTGAAATATTTGAAGACTACGAGAGAAGGATAAAGAAGGAAAAGGAGAGGGCATGAGATGTCTGATATTATAGATGAAATTGTAGACTACGCTTCCAAAAAATCTAAGTATGCGGAGGCAAGATACATAGAAAGCGAGGTCAACCAGTTCTCAATGAGAGATGGCAGTTTTCAGGGCGGTTCATCTTCCAGGGACATGGGCTACATGATAAGGGTTTTGAATAATTCCATTTCCATAGCATATTCTGATTCCCAGGACTTTAACGAGGTTAAGGAGGTAATAGATGCTGCCGTTGAATCATCCATGAGGCCAGGAAAGGATAAATTGAACACAGAATCCTTCGGCACAGCCAAATGGAGCGTTGATGCTAGAAAAAAACCTGCAGACATGTCGCCAGAGGAAAAGATATCCGTTCTGAAGCAGATGGATTCCGTTATGGAAGAGACAAAATGTGCAGTGAGAATGAACCATATCATTGATGCCGTCACAAGAACGGTTTACAGAAATTCCAATGGCTCAAACATTGAATCAGAATCAACCCGCGTGGCCTATTTTTATATGTTCGGGATCATGGATGGAGGCAACTTTGAACAGTCCACTGGCGAGTACGGATCATCATCTGGTTACGAGTATATTGAATCACTGAATCTTCAGGATATAATCAGCGATGAGGCAAAGGTTCTAAGGAAGGCCGCAACCGCACACAGAATAGAACCGGGCGTTATGGATGTTGTTGTGGGGCCTGAAATATCCGGTATTGTGGCGCATGAGTCCTGCGGTCATCCAACCGAGTACGACAGGATCATTGGAAGAGAAGGTGCCCTAGCAGGGGAATCTTTCCTAAAAGTTAGCAATATACCGTATAAGGTGGGATCGGAGCATGTATCAGTCATAGATGATCCAACAGTGAAAGGAAGTTTTGGATACTACATGTATGATGATGAAGGCGTAAAGGCCAGGAAACGTTATCTTTACCACAAAGGTATGACGGATGAGTTCATCCTGAACAGGGAAAGCGCTGCAATTCTTGGAAAGGAGCCAAACGGAGGCGGAAGATCCTCAGGCTGGGACAGGGAACCACTTGCAAGGATGAGCACAACCTACATAGAACCTGGTGATTATACTTTTGATGATCTTGTCTCTGATATAAAAAATGGTGTGTACATAAAGTCATACACAGAATGGAACATAGACGATATAAGGTTCAATGAGAAGTATGTCGGGAAAGAGGCCTATCGCATCAGAAATGGAAGGATTGAGGAGGTTGTCAGAAGGCCAATAATAGAGACAACCACGGTGAAATTCTACAGTTCCATCGATGCATGTGGTAACGACCCGAAATTCTTTGGAGGGTTGTGCGGTAAGGGAGATCCAGAACAGGGCGTCCCGGTTTGGATGGGTGGACCCCATGTACGACTTAGGGGAATGTACATAAAGTGATGAATATGGATGGTGAAAGAAGAATATATGAACTCCTCAGATCCAAGGGGCTGGAGAATATCATTGTTACTGGTATAAAAGAGGACACAAGACAGCTGAGATTTTCCAACAATCTAAAGGACCTCACGAACTACTGGAAGGAAGAGTATGCCGTTGTTTTTTCATCCCTTGGAAAGAAGGTCGCATCAACAACCATAAAGTCATTCAATGATCTGGAAAAGCAGATAGACAGATTTGTGAGCCTGATAACTTCACTTCCAGAAAATGAAACATTCCATGGTATCAACAGCCAGAAGATGGATTATTCTTCCATAAGAGATGTTTCATGGGAACATCCAGATATCGATTCCATGGCAAAGGAAGCCATAGAAGGCGCACTCTCAGCTGGTGCTCAGCGTGCCACAGGACTCGTCTATTCAAGAAGCTGGGATGTGTCTCTTGTGACAGACTATAATTCATGCAGCTATTCCATGGGTGATGTGGAACTGGTCGTAAGGGCATTCACCGGTGACTTTACAGGGCAGGAGTCCTTACATGCTGGACCTGATTCTATCAACAAAATGAATCCACATGATGTGGGTTTTGAAGCTGGAATGACAAGCAGGGAGATGCCAAGAGTCGGCAAACCCCGGCCTTCCAGGTATACTGTTCTCATGTCACCATATCTTTTGGGCAATATACTTTCGTATTGTAGCATGTACTTTTCTCAATACCAGATCGACAGCCACCTCTCGCCGCTTGAATCCAGGCTCGACACTGAGGTATCTCATAAATCGTTTACTCTCATGGACAATCCTCTTGACTATGGCGGTGCTGGAGCAGTTCCAGTGGATGATGAGGGAACACCAACAAGGAAGAACACTCTCATTGATCACGGCGTTGTAAAGACCATACTGCAATCGTATTCAACAGCAAAGATGCATGGTACAGAGACAACTGGCAATGCAGGGGTAATCTCTCCAAAAACCTGGCAGCTCGAGGTTCTTCCAGGCACGAGGAAGTTCAAAGATATGATCAGTGAGATAAAGGATGGATTGTTCATAAATAACGCATGGTACACAAGATTCCAGGATTACAGGAATGGCGTTTTTTCAACCGTTCCAAGGGATGGCGTTTTCCACATAAAGGATGGAGGGATAGATGAGTCCTGGTCCGGCATAAGAATAAGCGATTCTTTCCTGAACATACTTTCCAATATTAAGGATATTTCCTCGGAGAGAAAGAGGGTAAAATGGTGGGAGGAGATATCACCGTCATATCTGCCATATGTACTTGTGGATAACGTTGAGATCTCAATGACCTCCTGATCTTCTTATGAATTCCCTGTTAATCCTCATTATTTCCCTTGCCTTTGTTGCACCCTTTATCTCATCCGGACCTGTGAGGCTCGCAGCGATGCTTTCTGCCATATCATAGTTCTCAATGGCCAACTTTGGAAGTATGTTTTCAATGAACGCCTTGATGTACATGGTTCCGGCAAAGATGGATCTGAATCTTTCATAGAGAGACTTGAAATTATGGATGAAATATTTCCGTCCTTCACTGTGATTTGCCATGGGAAAGTACAGAGACAGGAGATCCTGATTCTTTATGGTACCCTCTGAAAGCATTTTTTCGATCCTGTCTTGATTCTCCTTTCCGCGTGTGTAAGCAATGGCAGTGAGGCAGCGCAGCTTATCATCTTCGGCTTCCATTCTTTTCATGAGATCTTCAAGAATAGCCGAATCGTTCTGGACAAGGGCACTTGAAGTGAGAACGGACTGTCTAAGTTCCGGTAGAATTTCCGTTAGGTCATCCATCATGGAAAGGGAATCATTCGCATATTTCCTGTCAAAGAATGGTCTCTCAGTTGCAAGTGTTTCAAGTGTCATTCTGCTTTTTGGATCCTTAAGATTCCCATCGGCCAGTAATCTCTCAATCTTTAAGGGTATGTATGACAGAGCGATATCCATTATTCTCTGGTTTTCACCCAAAAGGCGGTACAATTTAAGCAGGCTGGATGTGACACTTCTCACAATAAGTGGTTGATCGAACTGAAGAAAATCGTTTAGTCTATCCATGTATTTATCAAAGGAAAGGTGCCCACTCAACATGAAATCAAAATTGCTGTTGAGGATCTCCCATAAATCGTATTCGGTCAGGTAATTCACATTATTCATCATTTCTGAGTAAAGTTCATCAGAGTAAAGTGACCTGTAGAAGCCTGAGAAATTCCTGTTAAGTTTTATAAATCCATCCCTTCCCATGGTCATCTCCGCAGTGCTGAAAACCAGGGATTCGATGCGATCCTTCCTTATGATGGTTAGTGGAATTTTCATAATCTCTTCATTCTCTGACCCGGAGAGAAGAAACCTGCTCTGCCTGAGTATGATCTTATCACCGGAACCAGTTACGGTTATGATGGGATGTCCAGGCCTCTGAATCCATTCAGTCATTATTTCAGAAACCTTTACATCGGAATGATTGTCAAGCTCCAGCCAGAGATCCTTCCCTTCAGCATTGGAATAGGAATATTTTCGAATGTAATCCCTTATGCCGTCCCTGAAATTCTCTGGTCCCATGAAATACTCCATCATTCTAAGAATGGCGCCACCTTTACCATAAGTGATCTCATCGAACGCCTGCTCTATCTCTTCTGGTGTATTTACGATGGATGTTATTGGATGAGTGCTTTCCAGGGAGTCACCACTCAATGACTGAGATGTTTCGCCTTCAAGGTACATGGACCACATGTCAAACTCAGGATGTATTTCGTCCACAATCTTGTATCCCATGAAGTTGGCAAAGCTCTCGTTGAGCCATATATCATTCCACCATTTCATGGTTACGAGGTCACCGAACCAGTGATGTGCCATTTCATGAGCAATTACCATCATAATCGTGGCCCTGGATGTTTCACTTGTACTCTCATTCATTAGAAGGGCATCCTCTCTGAATGTTATGGCACCCCAGTTTTCCATGGCACCGGCACTGAATTCTGGCACTGAAATGAGGTGAAGTTTCGGGAGCATGAAGGGCATCCCAAAGTATGCCTCCAGTTTCCTCATTATGGAAATAGCAGAATCAATGGGTTCCTCGGTCGTTCTGAATCTTCCCTTCTGCGTTGTCAGGTAAATTTTGACCTTTCCGTAATCTCTTGATCTTGATTCAAATTCCCCAACTCCTATATAGAAAAGATAGGTCGACATCCTCGGTGTTCTCTGAAACTCGACTATTCTTCCGTCCTGGGTAATTGTTTCTCCCCTGACAGGCATATTTGAAAGTACCTGGCACGATTTCTCCGTGATAACAGTAAGATCAAATTCGGCCTTGAATTCTGGATTATCTATACATGGAAATACACGCCTTGCACCGGTGGTCTCGAATTGAGTAGTCAGCATGCTGTCCTTTGATCTTCCAGCTCTGTAGAGACCCATCAGAGTACTGGAATACTTTGCATCGTATTCTATGTAGAGATCCGCTGGACCATTTATCTCAGATCCGAATATCAGGTTTTTACCATCGTAAGCATAATCTGTATCCCCGCCATTTATTCTAACGACCCTAATATTCATGTCCACTGCATCCAGGGCTAAGCTCGGCCAGTGTCCGGCCAGGGATATTTTCACCTCACCCTTGAAGCTTTCAGTGTTACGGAAAATAAAAAGCCTCAGTGAGTAGCGATCTACCTTCATGGCGCAGTAATATATTTATTTTATATTATACTATTGCCATGGGAAATATAATGGATCCAGAGAGCACAGTAAATACAATTGTGAGAAAGGTCGACCAGATTAATCCCAATCCCGATGACGTGAAGATTGCGGCGGACATTATCAAGGATGGTGGTACAGTGGTCTTTCCAACGGAAACTGTGTACGGCCTCGGTGCTGATGCCTATAACAAATCGGCCTGCAGAAAAATATTTGAGATCAAGAGAAGGCCACTTGATAACCCGCTCATCATACACGTCGATTCAATACCTTCTGCATTCAACCTGATCGATCTTGACAGAATTGACAAAAGGATCATTGAGAAGCTTTGGCCCGGTCCAATAACAATTGTGGCCAATTCCCGGGCAGTTGTACCTGACATTGTATCTTCCGGACTTGAGACACTGGCGGTGAGAATACCAGCAAATCCCCTGGCTCTTGACTTCATAAAGGCAAGCAAGACCTACATTGCCGCCCCGAGTGCGAATTTGTCCACGATGACAAGCATTGTTGATTCCTCTGAAGCTATTTCAGTTTTGAACGGCCTGGTGAATTTCATTTTTGACTCAGGCAGGACATTTTTCGGGATAGAATCGACCATAGTGGATGTCAGGGGAAGCATGCCGCATGTGCTCAGGCCCGGTGCATTCACTTCAGAGGAAATAATGCAACTCTTTGGTAGAAGCCTTGTTGATCCGGAGGCCAGGGGTCTGAAAGAACCCAATGTGCTTGTTGCCCCCGGAATGAAATACAGGCATTATGCCCCTGATATACCTTTATACCTGATCGAAGATCTCGACGATCTGATCGATTTCTGCAACATGAGGAAGAAGAATGATTTTGTTGCCCTCGTATCAGAGGAGATGTCCAAGTTCCTTCACTGCGACACAATTATTATAGGTTCTGAGGACAATCCATACCAGATAGCAAGGGATCTTTTTCCAAACCTGAAAAAGGCTGAGAATTCCGGAAAATCATTTGCCGTAATACAATCTGTGAGGGAGATGGGCATAGGTCTTGCCGTCATGAACCGTATAAGGAAAGCATCAATAAAGGGCCCGCTTCCACCATGAACATGTTTTTACATCTTGACAGGATATTCCTGCATGGCAAAGGTTGCAATCATAATGGGGAGCAGAAGCGATCTTGAACACATGAAGGGTGCATCAGATGTGCTCACAGAGTTTGGCATAACTCACCATATGAAGATCGTATCTGCACACAGAACTCCTGAATACATGTCGCAGTTTGCAAAAGATGCTGAGAAAAATGGGTACGAAGTGATTATTGCTGGTGCCGGAGGTGCTGCCCACCTTCCTGGGATGACGGCTTCCTATACAGCTCTACCGGTGATCGGAGTGCCGATTCCCACGAGGAACCTTAACGGAATGGATTCACTTTTTTCCATTGTGCAGATGCCTTATGGAATTCCTGTTGCAACTGTAGCCATTGGGAATTCCAGGAATGCTGCTCTTCTAGCTGTGAGGATACTTGCGCTCCATGACGGAAAACTTTCCGCAAAAATGAAGGAATTCATGGAAAAACAGAAGGAAGCTGTTCTAAAGGATGAAATAGAATGAGGATCGGTATCACTGGTTCGGGCCAGCTGGGCTGGATGATGATACTCGAGGGCAGGAAGCTTGGTGTTGAATTCAATGTAGCTGGAGAATCCCCAAACGATCCTGCATCAAGGATCGCAGACTCATTCTTCCCCTACACAAGAATGAATGATTTTGTTGATTCTTCAGACTTCGTGACATTCGAATTCGAGCATGTGCCTGGGGATGTCATTCAGTATGCAATGGATCAGGGGAAGCTCTTTCCCTCAATGGAAAGCGTTGTTCTTAAAAGGGACAGATCGAGGGAAAAGAAATTCTTTACTGATCACGGTATTCCAACTGCAAAGTACTATGTTTCTGATGATTTTACTGATGCAATTGAGAAATCAAAAGCGTTTTCAAAATCTGTCGTTAAGCAGTGCTTCAATGGCTATGACGGCAAGGGACAGGCCCTTGTGGAGAATGGTGCAGTGTTATCTGGATCAGCTGAAGGGAAATGCATTGTTGAGGAATTCATAGACTACGATTTCGAGGCGTCAATCATATGCTACAGGGACAGACACGGCAGGGTAGGAAGTTTCCTTCCATCGTTGAATTTCAACTCTTTTGGTATCCTCCTCTACAACGAGTCTCCGGTGAATGATTACGGAATGAGAGAGATATCAGAAAAACTTCTCTCATCACTGAACTACGTTGGCGTGATGGGCATTGAGTTCTTTATCCGTAACGAAAAGGCAATGGTCAACGAGTTTTCGCCAAGAGTCCACAATTCCGGCCACCACACACTGATGGGGTCATCTGTATCGCAGTTTGAGCAGCATGTAAGGATACTTTCTGATCTTCCCACAGTTAATCCTGTTCTTTACAGACCCAGCGGTATTGTGAACATAATCGGCAAAATGCCAACAAACATTTTTGACATTCTAAAGGGGAAAGAGGCTAAGCCGTACATCTACGGTAAGGCAGAAAGAAGGAGAAGAAAGATTGGTCATGTCAATGTCACTGCTGAAACAATTGATGACCTTCATTCCCTCATTGTCGAGATAAAAGAAGGAATATATGGGAAAACGCTGGAAAGTAATCTTTCCATTAATCCCCACTCATCTTCATGATTCTTGATTTCAGCTCATCAGAATCAGGGAACATTTCAGATGATTCCTTTAGAATCTGCAGTGCCATCTCCCTCTTTCCCATTTCACTGAGGAGATCCGCCTTCATGATTCTGTACTGAATGCTCCCCGGTATGAGACGGATCAATGCATCGATGTCACTGAGAGCCTCCTCATATCTCTTCATGTCAAGTAATGCAAGGTATCTTCTGTAGAGGAATATCTGGTCTGCATCATTGAGTTTTACAGCCTGTGAAAAGTCTGCCAGAGCCTCACTGTGCTTCCCCATTTTCATGTACACGTTGCCCCTGTTATAATAATAGTCTGGCACATCATTTTCCAATTCTATTGCCTTGCTGAATGAATTCAATGAATCCTCAAGAGCGCCCATATCCTCCTGCACGGAACCGAGCGCATTGTGATAATCTGCATGTTCCGGAAACAGCTTTATTGCCTGTAAATAATCATCTCTTGCCTTTTCAAGCATCTTCATTGAGTAATAAGCGAGCCCCCTGTTGTAGTAGTAATCGGCATCATTTCCCACTATTTTTATGGCCTTTGTGAACTCTTTTATGGCATCTGGGTACCTTCCCAAATTGAAGAACGAGATCCCGCGCTCATTCAGATCGTCAGCCTGCTCGGTCTTGCTTGTTATTATGAAATCCTCCGGCATGTATGGTTCAATTCACATGAATATATAACTGTGATCTGATCATGTTACAACCTCTGCTGTTTCATTTCTCTCTCCATCTTTATGTACGTGATCCACCTTACACGTGCAATCTTGCTCAGGTCTCTACCTTCTCGAAATGAATCCCGGAGAAATTTCACAGTAACGGGATCAGAAGGATACCCTGAACCGATTTCGCCATATTCATTCTTCAGGGAATCGATCCTCCTGTCCCTCACAACTTTGCTTATAATGGAGGCTGCAGAAACGGCGGGAATTTTCCTGTCAGCAGAATGGAGACACTTAACCGGAAAGCTGGAATAACTGCTCAGTTTTGCCGTTCCTCTCTCCTCGTTGACGTCGAAGCAGTCAACGTATGTTTCACATGTGGCATCCTTAAGAAGCTCACCTGCAAATTGTAACTCAATCTCATTGAGAGTCTTCTTTTCCATGAGTGTGTTCAGAATTTCCGGACCAATCTCCACATATTTTACAACGTTTGATCGTGATATTATGATATCATACAGCCTCTCTCTGCTTATCCTGGAGAGCATCTTTGAGTCCTTCACACCAATATCCCTGAGAACAGAGGTATCCGCGCAAACAAGTGATATAACCATGGGACCTAAAACTGGACCTCTTCCTGCTTCGTCGATACCACATTGCTTATCGTTTGACCTGGTAGTTGCAGCTTTCTCCATGCTGACCCTTTAATTTATTTGGTCATTGCAGATTACATAATTAATTGTTCCATGCAGGAAATAATGTTTGAGACAGTTACTTTTCCAAATCAGAAAAAGAATATAAATCAAATGCCATTAACCACAGGTGGAAAACTCTGTCTCCGTAACTAGCGTTACAAAAAGATACGGTAAGGTTACTGCCCTTGATGGGGTTTCTCTGCAGATCAGTTCCGGAAAGGTATATGGCATACTTGGTCCGAACGGTTCCGGAAAGACGACATTGCTCAGGCTGATTAATTCCATTATCTATCCAGATTCTGGAGAGATTATTGTAAATGGAATGAGCACAGTGGATTATCCAGACAGTATCAAGAGCATTATAGGATATGTTCCTGAAACTCCCGTTCTTTATGAGTCATTAACGCCTGATGAATATTTTTCATTTATCATATCAGCGAGGAATATAGATCCTTCAAAGGCAAGAGAAAGGATAAACAAGATGATCAACGCATTTGATCTCTCATCAATGACCGGTCTATACATAGGATCATTATCATTCGGTAACAGGCAGAAGGTTGCCATTATATCCTCACTCATTCACGATCCCGCCATAGTGATAATGGATGAGGGAATGAACGGCCTTGATCCAAGATCGTCACGTATACTTAGAACGTTGTTCTCAGAATTTGCATCCAGGGGGAAGACCGTAATCATATCAACGCATGTGCTGGAGGTGGCCCAGGAACTCTGTGACTTCATATACATTCTTTACAAGGGAAGAATCGTAGCAAGCGGAAGTATTGAGGAGCTCAGAAGGCAATCAGGAGAAAACGGAAACCTGGAGGATATTTTTTTGAAGGAGACAGAATCGTTCAATATAAACGATATAGTGCAGTCGCTCCGGGAGAGTTTCTAACATGAGCAGCATCAGGTACGAGGTAGCAAAGAGGATAATTTACGAGCAGAGATATCAGTCACTTAAGGGAAACAAGGGGTTCATCAGTAGATTCTCCCAGAGCGGTAGTGCACACAGATCTCTTCGTTCTTATATAATATCTAACTATGCTGCCTCTGTCTTTGCTTTTTCTCTTCTTTCCCTGGCCCTTTCATTCATAAAACTATATGGGGATAATGTTAACAACCTTCTTACACTGGAGGTTCTTCTTTTCTTCTACGTGCTTTCTGCCAATGTTTTCAACTCAGTTCTATTTCTGGATAGTATAGTAACAGAAAACCTCTTACAGCCTGTTTCGGTTGTACCAATTAAGAAGCCGGCATTGATTATTCCACTTTCCTATATGTTATATTACGGTTCCTCCTCCGTCTTTGTCATCGTACCTTTCCTTTTTTTATCATATACCCTGATCCATTCCTACCTTTTTGTTGCAACCGGATTAATCTGGATGATCGTTTACATTATTCTTGGTTATCTCATAGGTTGCGCTCTTTTTTCCTTTCTCTATAAGGTGAAGAATCCCAGGCGACCGTCTGCGCTAAAAAATGTTGCAACCATTCTGAGGCTTCTTGTAATCGTGGCGGTATTTTCATTCTTTGAAATCTGGATCTACGATCCGCAGGTATTGCCATCATTCATAACGGCACCTGTGCATGGAATCATTCTCTCCCTCGTTCCTGTACTTAATGTCACTGCATTACTTGAGACGGGAAAACTGAACGTTTTTATGGAGCTGGTTCCTTTTGCTGTATATTCCATCATAATTATGATCTCATATTTCATCATGGGAAGTTCCACATATGAGAAATTAAAGACGCCGAGGGAAAATTTTAGCGATTCGTCTTTCTCAACCTCGGGAAAGATGCATAGACCCATGCTCACCATGGTTGAAAAGAATATCAGGCTAATCTTCAGAAAATCTCAATATTCACTCATGATATTTTTCCCGGTGATGATTGCCATTCCTTTTGCTGTACCGCTGATCCTCTCAGGACAGGGATCGAACTTTGATCCTCTGGGTTTATATTATACCATGCTGACTATTCCTGTGATATGTGCATCCATATATTCACTTGTATCGTACATATCTGAAGGCACTGCCATACCTCTACTTTTCACGATACCGGGACTTGAGAGAAGGGATGTGGAGAGTAAGAGTATATCCGGTATTTTGGTATTCTCCCTGATTGTAATACCGCTTACTGTATTTATTATGGAAACTGGCAAATACAGCTTTATTGATTACGTATTAATCATTACCAATCTAATTACTGGGTTTTCGTTCGCCTATATGATCATTATGAGAAGACTGCAGAAAAAGATCAATCCATATGTAACTGTTGTGAATCTTGATACATTTGGTGGTAGCATAGGTCTTCTGCTTTCCTTCGGATTTGTTCTTGCCATCATTCTCATTCCAGTGATATCTGGTGCCGTTATTTCCATATACATTTTGTCGGGCAGCTCTGTAACAACACTGATTCTTGATCTTTCACTTAACATCTTTATTCTTTTCATAACAATTTTCAGTCTTTTCATATTGAGAACAAGGAAAAATTATGGCGAAAGAGTGACAACATAACCTTTTTAAGATAGACGAGAACCATACTCAAGGGGAAAAGTTATTAATGGAAAATTTATAAGGTCACGCTGAAAAAATATGGTAGATGCAAGAAAGGTACCTGCTGAACTTATAATACAGGAACTGTCATCAAAGTTGGCTTCCAACAAGGATCTAAAGGTTCCTGATTGGGTAAATTATCTGAAAGCCGGTATACACAGGGAGAATTCATGGGAGAATGGAGAGCAGTGGTACTATTGCAGGTCTGCTTCACTCTTAAGGAAACTTTACATCAAGGGAACATTGGGCATATCAAGGTTGAGTCAGGAATACGGTGGAAGAGTGGACAGGGGCTCCAAGAGATATCACCCATCGTCGGGAAGCAGATTCATTGTTAGATACATTCTTCACTCACTGGAGAGTGCCGGTCTGGTGAAGAAGGTTAATGGTGGAAGAACCCTCTCACCTGCTGGGCAGTCACTTATGGAGAAGGCTGCATCTGAATCTTTGAAAAAATATGCTGAGACCTATCCTGAACTTAAGAAGTACCTTTAAATGAGTGCCTAAAGGGGTTTAACCATGGATAGCGATGATGAAATCGAGGAAATAAGGAGAAGAAAATTACAGGAGATGCAGAATGCCGCCGCCGAAGAGCAGATGGCAGAAAGGCAGAGGCAGGCTCAGGAGCTCGAGAAAGCAAGAAAACAGCAGATCCTCAGGCAAATACTGACACCCGAGGCAAGAGAGAGACTTGGGAATGTAAAACTTGTCAGACCAGACATTGCCGAAAATGTTGAAAATCAGCTTATACAGCTTGCAAATATGGGAAGGATCAACAGAGTAGTATCGGACAGTGAAATTAGGGAGATACTTGACAGATTTACCCCTAGAAAGGAAACGAGAATAGAGAGGAGAAACAAATGAGCAGAAACAAGGAGCTTGGTAGAAAAGTACGCCTTATGAAGATGCTTAACCAGAACCAAAGGGTTCCAGGTTGGGTTATGATGAGAACGGCAAGAAAGGTTACGCAAAATCCCCGGAGAAGAAACTGGAGAAAAGGAAGCCTTAAGCTTTAGGTGAAAAGATGGTTGAATCTGAGGTAACGGATGAACTGCTTTACGTTATTCCGCTAAGGAGAGCAAGGCTTTCATCAAGATCGAGGAGGGCAGACACTGCCATAAGCGCTGTGAGAAAATTCGTATCAAGGAATAGCAAGGTGCCTCCGGAAGACGTATGGATTGATCCAAAGATAAGCGAGAAGATATGGTCAAGGGGTAAGAGAAACATACCCATGAGGCTAAATGTCAAGGTTATCAAACTTAAGGACGGGTCTGCAGAGGTCATAATGCCGTGATTTATGATAAGGAAACTGCGGATACTTAAGAGTGATTTCATTGGTGTTTATTGCAGGGTATCCGATAACAGGGCAATAGTTCCATACGCGATTGAAAGGGAAGTTTCAGATCAGATTAGGGATTATTTTTCAGTGGAGGTGATCCATGTTCACGGGGAAACGCCACTGGTGGGTTCACTTATTGCAATGAACAGTCAGTATCTGGTGGCTCCGGAAGGATTTCTCAACGGTAGCGTGAAGAACGGTGGTATTACCGTTGTAACTCTTAGAGAAAAGCTCAATGCCATGGGTAATAACATAGTGATGAATGACAGAGCTGCCATAGTTCACAAGGAATTTTCCACTAGGTCTGTGAAGAAACTTGAAGACGATCTTGACATGGAGGTCATAAGGAGCTCCATAGGTGGAGTGAAGACGGTTGGAAGTGTTTCTGTTCTCACGGGAAAGGGCATGCTTGTCACGCCAACCATAAGGGATGACGAGGTTGACTTCCTGAAGAATTATTTCAAGGTTCCTGTGAATTCAGGAACAGCTAACTTCGGAAGTATATATGTTGGAACATCCATACTTGCCAACAGGCACGCCATTGCTGTCGGTGAATCAACAACTCCGATTGAAATAGGCAGGATTGATGACACCCTCTCCTAGGAGTGCCTGATCATGGATGCGGTTATGAGAGAATGAAGTTTTATGCCGTTTTTTTCCAGTGATTCGAAACCGCCTTCCTCCCGGTCCACAACACAAACGCATTCATCAACCGTAGCACCATTTTCCCTCAGAAGATTAGCTGCCCTCAGGACAGAGCCACCAGTTGTGACGACGTCCTCAATCATTGTGATATGACCGGATACATCTCCTATGAACAGAGAACCTGTGCCATGATCTCTATCCTTCCTGACAATTATGTAACGCTTTCCGCTCAGTATTGAAACGCCCACAATCAAAGGCACTGCACCAAGTTCCACGCCAGCTATGGCATCACCATGCACGTATCTCTGGATCACTGAAGAGAGCAGACCGAGAATATTTGGGTCAGTTATGCATTTCTTTATATCGACGTAATAATCCGATCTCTTTCCTGAAGAAAGTGTGAAATCTCCCTTCATAATGGCTCCGCATCCCACAAGCTTTTCCTTTATGAGTCTTTGTGTCTCATCAGGCATTTTGAATCTGAAGGGAATGTTCAACCGGATTTATTTATTATTGTTTTTTCGTGTCAACGATTTCAGGTGATTCAAAATCAAAAGGAAATTGAATATTTTTTGAATAAGAGGGGTCTATCTTTTGAGCCATGAGAAGGTCTTCCATCGCCCTCTCCTTCATGCCTGCAAGAAGGAATGCCTTGGCCCTTTGCACAATGGGAAGAACCTGGTCCGCATCAATATTGATGGCCATGTCGAAATCACGAATGGCCTTCCATGTTTCCCCTAGGGCAAGATATGCGATACCTCGGTTATTGAAAAGTTCCCACGAAGATCTGTTCATATTAATGGCATTGCTGTAATATGAGATTGCCCTATTGTTATCTCCAGTTTCATGA
>JAMCUH010000047.1 GCA_023379435.1 Thermoplasmatota archaeon
ATTCTGGCATGTACTGTTTTCTGAATAGATCAAGGAGTATATGAGCATCGTTCCTGTCTGTCTTCTTCATGGACTCAGATATTAACCGTACTTTCATAGGATTGGCAACCCTTATCTCATGTTCTGGTAGCATTGAGACTATCCTGTCAATAGTTGAGGATGCCTCCACTATCACAGTTGCATGATCTATTCCATCCATGAAGGATCTGAATCCTTCCTTAGTTGTGGGCATGTACCCTTCCTTTGTTATCTTGCCGTCTCTCTCAACTATACCGTATGTACGGTATTTCCCAACATCCATAGCTATGCTATACATACTTATCACACTCACATGTGCTGCAGCATTATCTGACTTGCTGCAGCATTTCTGTTGGGAAGAAATCAATCATCTCAGTCTAATGAGTGTTAGGAGTTATCTTATTTGAATAAACGTAGTGTCCAGAATTATGTGACTGAATACTAAAATCCCCAAGACGGTCAGCCCTTCTCTGGCGGCTCTTAGTCAGGAATCAGAGCCGCCTGGGAGGGTAAGATAGATATGTCAAAGAAGGGTAAGGAAAGAATGAATATCTCGGTTTTGGAATAGATCTTGGAGAGAAGGAAAGTGTTGCTACGTATCTTTTGCCTGATGGCACTGAGAAGGATCAATTCTCATTCACGATGAATGCTGATGGATACAAAGCATTCTCAGAGAAAATACCAAAGGATGTGAGGATTGCTTTCGAAGCTTCCGGATCCGCATATTCTGTTGATCGTAATCTGAGGAACTTAGGCTATTCTGACATAACAGTTGCACATCCCAAGGAGCTGTCATGGATCATAAAGTCCAAGAAGAAGAATGATCATGTTGATTCAAATAAATTAGCCAGACTGCATTTAGTGGACATGATACCGGAATCACATCTCCTTTCTGAAGATGACAGGACTTTCCGTGATCTCTTAATACAGAGGGTAAAGCTGGGAAGATCAATTGCAACCACAAAGAACAGCATCATCGGATACCTGAAGAGAGAGGGTCTCTTTGACTCTCTGCCAAAGACAAGGGACAACTTCTCAAAGAAGAGAAGGGTTGCCATGAATGCAATAAGATTCGGCAACCAGAAGGATCTTGTTCTCAGATCCATGTTAGAACGACTATCATTCTACGAACAGCAGGCATTCACAATGGATCAGGAGATAAGGAAAAATGCAAAGGTCTCAGAGGATGTTAAATTACTGATAAGCATACCTGGAATGTACTGTTTATCTCAAAATGAGACAAAATACGAAAAGAATTAAGAGGTACTTTCCGCCACTTCACCTCCTTTTCTTTTCATAATGTTCCTCTCCTTTCTTATTTTTCTTGCGTTGTCAATCTTGAACTGCCTTGTTCTCAGCAGATCTTCAGGATCTCCCCTGTAATAATCCCTGGGTGTAAGATAATGCAGGGAAGAATGCCTTCTCTTTGTATTATACCAGGAAACTATTTCATTTATTGTATTGACGGCATCCTGATAATTCAGCATTAGGCGTGAGTCTGTTTCCTCCCTGACTGTCCTGTTTGCCCTTTCAACCAATGCATTCTCAGTCGGTGTATGCGGATGTATCCTGCTGTGTGTAAGCCTATTTTCACGTAATACGATATGGAATTCAAGAGATATGAAAGCAGATCCATTGTCTGTCTTGGTACAGACAATGCAAGGGAATCTTTTCTAAGGATCTCAATTGCTACCTGCGCTTCCATGCTCACTGATCCAGCATCCATTGATACAAGAAGGGAATGATGTACTATGTATCTGGAATATTCATCTATGAAAACAAGTAGATAGAAGAATCTCCCATGAATCCTGATATACATGATATCGGACTGCCATTTCTCATCTGGTTTGGTGGCCCATCCTATCCTCACTGGGTCCCTGTATTTTACCTTCCTTTCTGCTATAAGGTCATGTTTTTTCTCTGCTGTGGAAGGTTGATGGCGACAGATATGCAATATCCTCGTCAATCATTGCATATGCGAGCTCCCTGAACCCAAGCTTTGGATGCGCCTTACTGTATCCAACTAGATCCGTTCATCATCCCTCACAGCATAAGGATTGAATCTTCTATCTTGGATATTGTCGGGATCCAGGTGCCTGTAATACCAGGCACGTGCGATCCCAAGTATTCGAAGTATCCTTGTGACTGTGAAGGAAGCAGTGGATTCTGCCGAGATGACGGCAGATCTTATCTCCTTGAATATGTCTGTCATCTTTTCACCCCGTAGCTCCCAGTCTTTTTTTTAAGTAACAGGTTTTCCTGTGTGATCTCTGCAATCGTTCCTTGACCCTGTATCTCAGACAACTGTTCTGCCATCCTGGAATCAGTATCAGCCTTTCTACCCTTCTGCCCGAATATATCGTTCGATGCATTGATGAGCTCTTCCTTCCAGTAATAGTACCTTGCGGACTTTATGCCATATTTCTTGCAGAGATCTGATATCTGTATAGTGCCGCTCAATCCTTCAAGCACTATCTTCAGTTTCTCCTCAGGCGTGTATGATCTTCTCTGTTCTACCATGTTAAGGGCTTTAAGTAAACGTTCTCTTAATTAATTTCGCAAATTGTCTCAATTTCAGATAAACATTTCAACATTGATTCTCTCACTGAGAGAAAGATGAAGGCCATGTCAATGAGGGCAAAGAACCCAGGAAGATTCAAAGATCTTGAAGAGGTGGAAAAAATATTTATGAAGAAGAGAGATCAGCATAAGACAG
>JAMCUH010000048.1 GCA_023379435.1 Thermoplasmatota archaeon
TCTTTTCAGTTTCAAAAGTACTAGTTAGTATGGCAGGTCTTGGCTGTCCTTGTGGCTGTCTTTCCCTCTGTCTCAGGTTTAAAAAGTACTAGTTAGTATGGCAGTCATACTTGGCATAGCATTTCTCGCTCACTGTACCACCTCTGTTTCAAAAGTACTAGTTAGTATGGCAGTCAGATGAAATGTTAACGGGATTTTCATACATTTTATTATGAGTTTCAAAAGTACTAGTTAGTATGGCAGTTTCTTTTTCACCTCTCGCCGGCTCAGCGTTACCCGCCATGTTTCAAAAGTACTAGTTAGTATGGCAGTCTTCATGTTTACTACTTAAACATAAGTGGAACTTTAGTAATGTTTCAAAAGTACTAGTTAGTATGGCAGCTTTTGAAACGACCTTCGCTAAAATATCACTAAAATTTGATCAGGTTTCAAAAGTACTAGTTAGTATGGCAGTCGTTAGCAGGTTCGATCTGAAATTCTACATCGAGTCTTTTGTTTCAAAAGTACTAGTTAGTATGGCAGAACTTGCTTTCTGTCTCTTCTATCCAACCCATTTTCTTTTCAGTTTCAAAAGTACTAGTTAGTATGGCAGATCCACAGGCTCTCCCAGTAAGCTTACCTTCTGCTCCATTTTTCAAAAATATCCAGTATGGAGGTATTATTTATTTCTTACTTGGTTTATGGCATGATCAGTTCCAAAAGCACTATTTAGTTTGATAGCACAATTTTTTCAAGAACTTTGTTAGAATAGTTCAAAGTTTCAAAAGTATTAAGAAATTTCACAAAAACCAATTTTTCTGATCAGATCAGGGAACAATAACATTTATTCATGGTATAGCATGTTGAGAACAGGAATATTTTCAGAAATCACCTTATATTTCATTACAAATACAGGAATGATGGAATTACCTCCAGTAATCGAATATATCAGGAGCAGAAGAGATAATGAGACCAAATCTACCCAGTATTTCAGAATATTGAAGCGCCATTCAGCATTTAATTTACTATTTATGTTTCTCTCTCCTTTATACTTCCTGTTCTCTTCCACACTCCTTGCTAAAAGTTTCACATTCGCATTTGCATCTGTGGCAGTTTACTGGTTAATCCTTTTGCTCCTCTATTATGCAAGATTTACTGTTGAAAGGAAATACAGGAAATTAAGCATCGGATATCTGGAATCATTTGGAAAGCTACCAGTATTTTACTCCTACCTCAAGTTCGGTGTATTTTCCATGATTCTTTTTATTTCACTACTGATCACAATAGATTTTACCCTGAACTTGTTTGAAGAAGTCATACTTCTGCAAGTATTTCTTGTGATACTATGGTTCCTGATGTTCTATAATTTGTGGTTGAGAAATTCCACAAGGCACGCTCAGCCGATGGAGACCAATGAACTTCTAGCAAAATTGAATTCCATAACATCCTCGGAGAAAATGCCAGGTGTGGTGCCGCTGCTGGTTCCCACAGGAGAATCCAAGATCGCGAATGCCTACTGTACAGGTGTTCTAAAAAACACGATATATATAACAGATTATCTGTATAACAATCTGAACACTGAAGAGTCTGCCTGCATCCTTGCCCATGAGATTGGACATATGAAGCATAAGGATAATCGGCTTTCATTCTTTTTATCCCTGATACCATTCGTATTTGCCGAGTATCTGATCATTATGGTGATGCTGAATGCCAGCGGGTTTATAAAAGCACATTTCTACAAGTTTTATTTTCCACTTCTCTTCGCCCTTTCTGTCTTGGTTTTCTTTCTTGTACCAGTCATCATTGCAAAGATCAGAAAAATGCGGGAGTTCAGGGCCGACAGGTTTGCCTCAAAACACTGTGATCCTGATCATCTTGCCATAGCACTGATCAAGGCCAGTGACTTAAACATGACGCCGATCACTCTGGAGGTTGGCTCCCACCCTTCAGTCAAACAGAGGATAGACAAAATATTAGCTATCTAGATAAAGCATGAGATTTCAAATGGACAGTGAATCTTTTGGTTTCACACCTATGGGTATGCAAGAACATTTACTGTCGTCATGAGTACTTTCATATCCCGTCCTGAACATTTCTTGCAAGCCACACCTGCAATCACAGTATCTTTCCATCACTTTGTGAAGCCACTAATGACGGATGGATATCAAAGAAATCCTTCACAAGATCAGAATAAAGATAAGGAATTGAAAATACTGAATCCAGTGGTTAAGGCTGTTGAAATTCTTCTAAAAACGCTTGAAATTTCATGTTCAATAAATGGAAAAATTAAAGCTTAAATCGGTAAACATTTCCTTAGGATTCGTAAACATCGTGTTTCACACACTTTTACAGTTGATTTAACTGGTCATATCTTCTGAATCTTAACCCAAATCTCAATGAATAATATATTCAAATTGGTATGATTATTGCTAAAATGTCAACTTTTTTCTCCTTATCTCTATTCCCCATAATGACAGGGCGTTTTAAATTTGAGCTAGGCCTTCAGTAGCTCCATCAGACTGAGACATTTTTTCACGTAGCTGCCGCAATCAAGCTTTGTAAATATATCCAGTGCCTGAGTCACGTTTTTGGACCCGTTTTTCCAGTCTCCAACCTTATGGTACATCTTTGCCAGCTCCAGCGATGATTCAGCATATTTTAACAGTAAACCGGATGATTTAAAGTAGGAGACAACCTTCTTCATTTTTTCTATTGCATTTTTTATTTCCCCAAAGTAAAGTTCGTAACTGGCTTCTGCCTTGTCCATGAAACACTTGATCCATTTTTCATCAAATTTTGACGAGTAATCTCTGAGATATGAAAGATATTCTTCTGCCTTCTTTCTGTTACCTTGAATAGAATATATATCTACAGCTGTGCTTGGAAGCATAACTGCAGCTTGGATCAGATCAATGGTTATTGCTGTTTTCCTTATATAATCCATCGTTTCTTCTATGTAATCTTCAGCCTTTTCAGGTTTGTTCAATTCCAGATAAACCCTTGGAATTATATCTTTGGCGTATCCTGTAATTTGCCTGGAGATTGTTTTTAGCCTTTGTCGGAGATCATCAGTGTCATTCTCATTTGCACCCCGGTAAAGTGACTTTGTTACTTCGAAAATTAGAACCATGGTCCTCGCCTGAAATACCAGATCATTGTCCTTTTCCTCAGAAACCAGTAGCTCATTCTTATCAATAAGTGCCTGAGCTTCATCCCACCGCCCTGATTCCAACATAACTGAACAAACATATTCCGATATGTAAAAAGACCCATAGAGAGCCCCCATATTTTTCCCGTACAATTCCAGGCCTTTGGTGAATATTTTGTCCCCTGCAAGCAGATCCATTTTCAATGTAGTTACAAAGTCACCATAAAAGTCGTAGAATATAGGTCCGGTCGCCCTATTAAGGTTAAAGGATTCCTCCGTCTCTTCACTGAAATCGCTTACGTACTTTTCAAAGTCGCTTGCTTCGAAAATGCACCAATCTATATCCTCCTGAGACCTTATTTCCCTCAGGAGAGTTCCTCCAAACAGATCGTAATATAAGATATACTTCCGTTCAACATTATGCGTCTTGGTAAATTCCCTTATCCACAGATCAAATTTCTTTGCCTCATCCAGTTTGTTCTCATCCCAAAACCTGTAAACAATCGAGCCCGCAATGGAAAGTATGATGTTTTCAAGTGATTCATTGTTCTTATTTGCTTCAATGAATTTTATGGCCCTCTCAAGAACATTTCCAGATCTTATCTGCAGTACACCTACTCTCAGCATCCTTGACTGTCCGTAAAGGTCTTCAATCTTTTCAAATTCCCTGATACCTCGGTTCCAGTAGTCTTCGAATCCATTGACTAATATAAAGGCCCCCATCAGACATATTTTATAACAGATTTCAGCTATATCCTTGGAGTATTTTTTCTCATTCCCCTGCTTCTGCATCTTACCAAGAATTTCATAAGCTTCAGAATATTCCTGAAGCGCCTTTTCATATTCATATGACTGAAACCATGAATCGCCTATTTTGATCAGGTAAGGTACTGCTCTCTCAGGCAGACCCCCGTGTATAAAATGACCTGCAATATCACTGATGGACGAGGAATCAGAATGGTCTGTGTTTTTCTCCAGCAGTTCCGCTATTTTCTGATGCAGTCTCCTCTTTTTCAGGAGACTGAACTGGTCAAAGAAGTAGTAATAAACCTGGGGATTTGGAAAGAATAGCTTTATCCTTCCCATCTCGGTTTCTCTTTCACCGAGCAGATCCTTCTGTATCAGCTTCTCAAGAGAATCGTAAAATTTTTCTGAAGTGTCCCCCATGAGCTCTGAAAGAATATCAACATCAAACTCCATTCCTATTACGGATGCGTTGGCCATGATATTCGTGCTGTAATCATCTATACCTGACAGTCTTTCCCTTATTATTCCCACAAGGGAGCCGGGTATGCCGGCGTTGTCTATCGGTTTTCTGTCCCAGCTCCCGCTGCTGCTTTTGAAAATGATCTTTTTCTCTATGAGGTATTTCAGAACCTCCTCTATATATAAGGGGTTTCCGGCAGTTCTGTTGAAAATAAAGTCAAGGAACTCATCCGAAATATTTTTCAGGGGCTCCGTCAGATACAGTGAGATGAACTTTCTCGTGTTCTCCCTGTCAAGAGGGTGGAGATTTATCTGTCTGAATCTCCTTCCAGCAAGAAGGCCTTCCACTGCACCTGAAGACTGGGAGTCAGGCACATTCCCTATTGTAACAATGAGGAGGATCCGTGAGTTATCTATTGTATCTGATACGACCTTAAGTATGGAAACGGAGGTTGAATCTGCATAGTGGGCATCCTCCACTATTATGCACATGGGATTCTCTGCTGCCATGTTGTTGATTATTGATGCTGTGCCATCCTGGAATCTTGCCTTCAGAACTTCAGGGTCCTGACTGGCTGGCTGTATTATCTTGCCAAGTTTACCCTCAAGGTCAGGAAGCAGTTTCACAGCAACATCAGCGTAATCACCGCATATCTTGTATATCAACTGCTGCGGCGCCATGTAGAGGTATTCCCTCATAACCTCAGTGAATACGAAATGCGGAGTGTTTCTCCTGTTATCCCTGCATTTCACCGTTATGGTTCTCATTCCTCTCAGAACAGTGTAATCTCTTATTTCCGAGGCTATCCTTGTCTTTCCCACACCAGTGTCTCCGGATATTATTACAGATTTTCCAATGCCCATAACTGCATTATCCGCGAGATTTTTCAGCTCTTCTATCTGCTCATCCAGACCAACCGGAGAATTCCTGTAATCGCTGATCAATAGAGTTCCTGATGTTTTTGCAGCTTTTCTTTCCTCTGTCACGGATTCTCTTGATTTTTCAGCAGAGGAAATTGTTGCCCTGACTGCTTTAAGTGCCTGTGAGAGTTCCTCTGCGCTGTTATACCTTTCATCAGGGTTCTTGTTAAGGAGTTTCATAACAATGCTGTCTATCTGTTGCGGCACCAGGTGATTCAACTTGCTAGGCGGAAGAGGGTGATCATGAATGTGGCTGTATATTAATTTCAGGGAATCCTCTGATCTGAATGGTGGCGACCCTGTGAGCATCTGGTATAGAACGCATCCGATGGAATACAGATCCGATCTTGCATCCGCCTTTTTACCAAGTGCACTCTCAGGAGCCAGATAAGCCGGTGTTCCAACAATGGTTCCCGCATGTGTCAGGCCCGGGCTGTCAAACGACTTTGCAAGGCCAAAATCCATAAGCTTTGGATTTCCGTTGCCCGAAATCATGATGTTTTCCGGTTTTATGTCACGGTGAAGGATGCCGTTATCATGGGCATACTGAAGCGCATCGCATATCTTCAGCGTTATTTCTATTGCCTCCTGAACAGATAATTTTCCGCCATGATTGTTCACGTAACTGTCGAGGCTCTGCCCGTCAACGTATTCTATGACCATGATAAATCTGTCCCCTTCCTTGATCAGATCATAGATGGAGACAATATTTGTGTGTGATAATTTGGCTGTTGTCTGCGCTTCCCTCATCAATCTGGAAAACGTTTCATTATCCAGGGAATCTCCCTTGATCAGCTTAACTGCAACTATCCTCCCAAGACTGTTATCCTTGCATTTAAACACTATTCCCTTCCCGCCCTCACCGAGCTTCTTTATCACAGAGTATCTGCCATTCTGGAGGGAGGTGATATTATCGTAGCTTTCCGACACTTTAAATCTACCTTTTAATAATGATAGAATAATAGCATTTAATTTTTTTAGACAACCATTATCTGTATTGAAGCATTTTAAAAGAGATCAGGAAAATACCAATAACAGGAGCTTTCATGTGAGATATAAATACGATCCGGTGATTTTGAAGCATGAATAATGGCAGTCTCTGGCATTCTGTTCCCATAGGCCCGTCCCCGCCTGAGCGTTTCTATGTTATTGTTGAAACCCCCAGGGGAAGCAAGTGCAAATATGAGATTTCAAAATCGTTTCCCGGTATCATTCTGGATCGTGTCCTGCACCATTCTGTTATGTTTCCTGCGGAATATGGCCTGATACCCAGGACATACTACCTTGACGATGATCCCATGGATGTCATTCTCCTGATGTCGCAGCAGACCTATCCCGGTATAATTGTTGAGGCAAAACCCATCGGTATGCTGGAAATGATAGACCAGGAGAAGCATGACAACAAGATTCTTGCTGCCGCAGTTAATGATCCCATTTACAGAAATTATGAAAAGATTGAAGACCTACCAGAACATCTTCCAAAGGAGATAGCCAATTTTTTTGAAATTTACAAAATCCTGGAGCACAAGGAAACAAGAGTTCTTGGATGGAAAGATAAGGAAACCGCAAAAGTGGAGATCAACAGATCCATAGCAATGTACAATGAAAAATTTGGTCACTGAATCCCCGAAAATTCAGAGTGTTGGAAAAGAAAGAGGCCTGCAAATATACTGGCAGGCCTTATGAACCAGGGCATCAGTTGCTTATTCTGTCTCTGGACGGGAATTTTGTCTCAGAAAATTTCCTGAAGTTTCTGAGTCCCCTGGAAAACTCAATGCTCGCTGGTTTCAGGTAAGTTTCCACATATTCTATGATGTCAATCTCCGTATCCTTTGCTTCCTCAGCGATCTTGGAAACAAGATACGGCAGGAGGGTCTTCGCTTCCCATATGGTCAGGTCATACTTTCTGAAGATCTCGAAGATGTCCTCGCTTATCTCCTCCAGATGCATCATGTTCTCCCTGGTTACATCAACCCTGGAAAACGAATACTTGCTTTCCTGTCCAGGAGCAGTCTGAACCACCTCTTCCTTCTTTGGCATTTCCTTAACCTCGGTCATTACGTTCACCTCCATTTCCCGTATTTTTCACTTTTATAAAAATTTTACTCTTATTTTTTCTGTAAATTTTTATAGTAAGAGTTCTAATATTTAATCTTTCCCCCAACAATTATTAAAGATAATGCCACATCAGGTTAAAAAACATTTAAAAACACACAGACATAAAGGGGCTGTAAGATGTATATACTATCTTCTTCTGGGAATGAGGATTTCTCAACGGCCCTCTCCAATGTTCTGGGATGTTCTGTTGTGTCACAGGAAAAAAGAAGGTTTCCAGACGGGGAACAGTACATCAGGGTTACAGGTGACCTTGAGGAAGAGGATGTTATTGTTGTGGTAAACGGCAGGAATGAGATATCGTTTTTTGAATCGCTTCTGTCACTGGAAGCCGTAAGAGGATTGAAGCCAAGGAGTATCATCGCATTTATGCCTTACTTCAGCTACGCAAGGCAGCATATGAGATACATGGACGGGGAAGCAGTTTCTGCGAAAGTTGTTCTTGATTCCCTTTCTTTGTATGCCGACTGTATCGTAAGTGTTGATGTTCATGATTCATCCGTTTCCAAGCTTTCCAGACTGCCTTTCAGGAACATCCTTGTTTATGACTCCATATCAAGATATTACTCTGCCCGTGGTATAGACATTGTCATATCACCAGATGACGGCGGGGTGGAAAGGGCGGCTGAAATAGGTAAATCTCTGGGTGTAAAGAGCGCCAACTTTGAAAAGGTGAGGATAGACTCCAGAAGGGTTGAGATGAAGATCCCCGATGACCTTTCCCTGGAAAAAAAGAATATCCTCATACTGGACGACATCATATCCACCGGAGGAACCATAATGAAATCAGTCGATATTGCAAGGGACCATGAACCAGGGAAAATATTTGTCTGCGGGATTCATGGTATTTTCGTGAATGGTGTTGATGAGAAGATATCCTCAAGAGTGGACGATCTTGCTGTAACGAATACGGTTAAGGGGAGGTACAGCAAAATTGATGTCACCAGGGAAGTTGCTTCAAGCTTGAAAGGTGTTTTGAATGGGATACGAGCTTAGAGACTGCAGGGAACATGGTGCGTTTCGCGGAGATTCCTGTCCTGTGTGCGGATCGCAGGGTAAAATACTCATGACTGAGAGGGAGGTAGATTCCGTAAGCAGGATGCTGGCTGCTATACTGAGGCATTCTCCCGAAAGATATGGCATAAGGCTGGATGAGCATGGGTGGGCCAGAATTTATTCCATAATACCGGCCATAAGGGCCGAGAGGAGGGGATATGGGTGGCTCACACCGCGACATATTGAGGCTCTCATAGCGACAGACGAGAAGAAGAGATATTCTCTTGACGGAAAGGGATACATACGTGCAAATTACGGTCATACCATACCGGTGGAGCTGGATGATCTGCCATCGGATAATATACCGGACATTCTTTACTACCAGACATCAGCTGAGGAGTATGAGATCATAAAGGAAGCTGGGATAAGTCCATCAGATAAGACATGGGTTCACCTTTCCAAAACATACAGGCAGGCTTACGTTTCCGGTCTTTTTCATATTGATGATCCAAAGATTGTGAGTGTTGATGCCAAGGGATTGCTTGAAGTAACACCTGTTTACAGGGCAACAGAAGATATTTTTGTCGTTATGGAAGTTCCAGCACAATTTGTAAGCGAATCTCCGGAGGAAGATGTCACTCTAACAGATGAAGAGAAGAGTGAAATACAGAAGGTCAAGGAGAGGCGCGAGAGACGGGCAAACAGATCCATGGGTGAATGAGGATAGCAATTAGTATATGAACAGCGCAATTACCCATGCATGGATTCCAATAGAGATTTAGCTCTTAACATCAGAAAACTGGCTCAAGAACATAACGATTTCTTCAGGCAAAGCCTTACACTCATAGCATCGGAAAATATAATGAGTCCACTCGCAATGGAGATGCTTCTCACAGACTTTGGCTCCAGGTATGCCGAGGGGCTTCCAGGACACAGATATTATCAGGGAAACGCATTTGTTGACCGCCTTGAGACAATGATCATGGAGATGTCCAACAGGCTCTTTGGGTCACAGTATACTGACCCAAGGCCAATTTCCGGAACGGTTGCAAACATTGGTATCATATATGGCCTCACGTCCCCCGGTGATATGATAACCGTACCTCCTCTTTCCGGTGGAGGACACATAAGCGCAGCCAAATTTGGGGCAGTTGGTCTTCGGGGTCTAACGTCATTCGATTATCCATTCGACGTTGAAAGCATGAATATAGACGTGGATGGGACAATAAAGCTCATTAAGGAAAAGAAGCCAAAGGTGTCACTTTTCGGGCAGTCTGTCTTCCTTTTCCCCACTCCACTCAGGGATCTGCAGGATGCTTTTGCTGAAACCGGTACCAAAGTATGGTACGATGCGGCACATGTTCTGGGTCTCATAGCGGGAAAGCAGTTTCAGGATCCATTGAGTGAGGGTGCAATGGTGATATCTGCCAGCACACACAAGACATTCCCGGGGCCACAGCATGGCATCATACTTGGAAAATGCCAGGAAGACGTGTGGAAGAGGGTCCAGAGGGGGGTTTTCCCGGGAAGCGTGAGTAACCACCACCTTAACTCCATGGCCGCGCTTGGAGTTACCCTGGCGGAGGAACTTGAGTTCGGCCAAAAATATGCAGAGGATACGGTCGAGAATGCCCGCACTCTCGCACAGACTCTCGCGGAGGAGGGAATCAAGATGCTTGGGGAGAACAATGGCTACACGAAGTCACACACAATCGTTGCCGATGTAAGAGATCTTGGAGGAGGGAAAAGGTGCGCCGAAGACCTGGAGGATTCCGGAATCATTCTTAACAAGAACCTCCTCCCATGGGACACCAGCAGAGAATCTCAGAACCCGAGCGGCCTCAGGATTGGATCACAGGAACTCACAAGGATAGGCTTTGGTCCTTCTGAAATGAAGGAGGTCGGTCACCTAATCGCAGATGTCATCGTGAGGAAGAAGGATCATGGCAAGGTCAGGGAAATGGCAAGGGAGTTAAAATCAGGTTTCAGAGAAGTGAAATACTGCTTTGGCAGACATGAAGCATACAGCTACATTAAATTGTTAGATGAAGGCGCATGGGAGTAATGGAAAAGGTACAGTGCATAGTGTATCGTATAAACGGGGGCAATGTGGAAATTCTCCTCCTTAAGACAATACCAGGAAGGGGAGGATTCTGGCAGTCAGTGACGGGAAAGGTTGAACCTGGTGAATCACTATGTGACGCTGCAAGGCGTGAACTTCATGAAGAGACCGGTATAGACACCCATGGGAATGGATGCAGAGAAATCTTCTCCTTCAGTTTTTCTAAAAATAGAAACGAATACCATGAGCATGTGTTCGTCTTCAAAGTTGATACTGAACAGGCAATAGATCTCAGCGGGAACGTTTATCCGGAACATGTGGGATATAAATGGTTCGAAGCGGAAGATGCGCTGAGGCTACTGAGATTCAAGGAAGAAAAGGAAGCACTTGAACAGGCACTGCTGGAAATATCGAAGCAACAGTGTTAATGGATCAGTTCTCACGCTTGATGAGGTAATCGGCCATGTCCCCAAGGAAACTCTTTATCTCCACATTACCGTCAACGTTATCCAGGTACTTCTTCCCCCTCTCCACCAGATCCCTTGATATCTTGATGGAAAAATCAAGTGATCCTGTATCGGAAACAATCTTCTTTACCCTTTCAAAATCCTCATCGGAAATGCTACCCTTTCCGAGCCTCGATGCAATGAATTTTCTATCGGCATCTGATGATCTTTCCATTGCCTTGAGGATCAGGAGGGTTTTCTTTCCCTCGTTCATGTCGGTCTTCGGTGACTTGCCGATGGTTTTCTCTGACCCATAAAGGCCAAGAATATCGTCCTGTATCTGGAAAGCAACGCCTATGAGGGAACCAAAATAGTTCAGGTCATTGATATGGCTGATATTGCCGCTCAGTATGGTTCCAATCTTCAACGGCCCGGATACCGTGTAGTTTGCAGTTTTGAGAAGATGCGTCCTCATGAGATCAGATTCGGCAAACTCTGAATTTATGGATGAGTACAGATCAAGAAGCTGTCCCTCACCGGTCATTTCAAAAACCTTTGAAAGCTCGTAGTTGGCTGCCCTGAGTCTGTCCGGGGGAAAACCAGAGCTGAGAAGTGTTTCATGACAGTAACTTTCCGCCAGGTCAGATGCGACTATGGCAATATTCTCAGCAAGCCTTTTGTCATGGGACAGGCCACTGAGTAACCTTTCCGTTACTGCCACATGAAAGCTCGGTTTCCCCCTTCTCAGGTCACTCTGATCCATGACGTCATCCTGAATGAGAAAATAACTCTGTGATATCTCCATTGAAATGGATGCCTTTACAATCTTCTCATCATGAGGTGAGAATAGATCGTGACCGGCTATTACCAGAACCGGCCTGACCCTCTTCCCCCCTCCAAGTGTGAATTCTCCAAGGAGCTCCACAACCTTTCTGATGAAATCGTCTGTCTTCTCACCTATCTTCTTTGTGAAGAATGAGGAAAGCTCGCTGTCAATCTCATTTCTCCAGTTTGCCATCCTCTCTGTGAATGTATACATGCACTGACATGAGAGCATTTTTGTTTTTAATATTTCCAGATCGTGATTGCATGTTAATTCCATTAAAGGGTGATGTGGAACACAACATGGATCACGTCACCAAGTCCGAAGGTAGCCAGTGCTACCATCACCGAAAGGACTGCCGATCTCAGCGCGGCCCTTCTGATGTTTGTATTTGTGGAAAGGGCAACAATGGAGTTAACAAAAGCCTGGAAAAGGCCAACCAGTATTATTGAGGTCACAAACGCTTCGAACTTGCCCACAATGAGGTAAGGAATGATGGGGATACTTGAGCCGAGGAGATAAGCTCCTGCAGTTGTGGATGCAGTTTTCCTTGATTCACCCCTTATCTGCTCCATGGCATCTTTCTGTTTCTCATCAGGATTAAACAGAGATCTTCTTTCGATTTCGGCAATCTGATATTCCGTCTTGCTCTTGTTTGACAGATATGCACCAAGAGCCATACTCATTGCACCGCTCACGGCTATTACAAGGCCACCAAGTGCAACGTATAAGCCGCTGAGAAATATTGCTGCAAGACCGGAAATGGATCCAAGCACTTCCACCAGACCATCGCTTATTCCGTATATTATGTCCTGGTTTCTCCGGATCATATCCTCATTTTTTGATATGTGTGTTGCGAAAACCTCCTCATGCTCAATCTCGTCCTTGAGGATCGACCTGACATTCTCCTTTACTTCATCATCCTCATTATGATCATCGAGAAATTTTCTGTAAGACTTTATGGCCCTTATCTCCCCATGTTCAAGGAGTCTGACAGTAAGGAATACTCCAAGAAATCTCAGGACGAAAAGGAGGGAAAAAATCTTAAGGGAACTATGCCTGACCCTTGCCGGGTTGTATCCGCTATCAGAAAGGAGCTGTTTCCAGAAGTTTGAATGCCTTTCCTCAATCTTCGAAAGTCTGATGAGATTGTTTCTGAAATCACCGGGTTCAATGCGGGAAGCAAGTTTTGCGTAAAAGTCCCTGTCCGTTATCTCATCACGGTAGAATTCCAGCATCTCCTGTCTGCTCGGCTTTGCTGTCAACCAGCCTTCATATTAAATGTGTTTAAAATCTTTACACTTTTTATGACGAATTTCGTAATAATGTTACGGTTTACATATGGATAAATATATATTAATATTGCACATTATTAGATTGATACTTATGATAGAGAACAGAGGAAAGGGATCCTATAAGGCAATTAACATTAAGGTGGAGCCTCCGGGCCCAAGGGCAAAAGAGATCATTGAAAGGGATGAGAAATACCTTGTGAGGACAACGAAATCCCTTCCTGTGGTTGGCTACAGGGGAAAGGGCGTATTCGTGGAGGATGTGGACGGTAACGTTTTCCTTGATTTCTCATCTGGCATAAGTGTTACGAATGTCGGTCATGTTAATGAAAGAATAAGGGATGCTGTTGAGAAACAGCTGGACAGGCTGTGGCATTTCGCAGGGACTGATTATTATTACAGGGAGCAGGTGGATGCAGCCCAGGCTCTTACCGAAATAACGCCGGGAAAATTCGCAAAGAAGGTGTTCTTTTCCAACAGCGGCACTGAGGCAAACGAAGCTGCAATAAAGATAGCAAAGGCCCATGCCGGGAAGCAGCAATTCATCGGTTTCATCGGCGGTTTTCATGGAAGGAGCCAGGGCTCCCTTTCGTTCACAGCTTCCAAATCGCTTTACAAGAAGGGGTTTTTCCCGACCATGCCGGGAGTGGAACATGCACCGTTTCCTGATCCATACAGGAATCCCTTCGGGATCGACGGTTACGAAAATCCGGACGAACTGGTTGAGGCAGTCATGGGATACATTGAGGATTACATGTTCAAAATGTATGTACCACCTGAGAATGTTGCTGCCTTCATGGTGGAGCCCATACAGGGAGAGGGAGGATATATAGTTCCGCCAAAGTCATTTCACAAGAAACTCATGAAGCTGGCTGCTGACAATGATATTCTGGTCATAATGGACGAGGTTCAGAGCGGCTTTGGAAGAACCGGGAAATTCTTTGCTTCCGAGCATTTCGGAGTGGAACCAGAGATCATTTCACTGGCCAAGGCCATAGCTTCCGGTATTCCCATGGGCGCAACTGTTATAAGGGACAGACTGAATTTCGCTGCGTCTGGAATGCATTCAAACACCTTTGGGGGCAATCTTGTGGCATCGGCTGCCTGTGTGGAAACCATCAGGGTTATGAAGGAGGATAAGCTTGTTGAGAATTCAGCCAGGGTGGGATCTTACTTCAGGAAGAGGCTTGAGGAACTAAAGGAGAAGCATGATGCCATAGGTGACGTGAGGGGACTCGGTCTGATGCTTGCCATTGATTTTGTGACAGACAGAAGAAAGAAAACTCCTGCAGTTAAACTCAGGGACCAGATTGAGATGTCTCTTTTCAAGAAAGGCCTTTTAACGCTTTCCACAGGAGTTAGTTCCATAAGGCTGATCCCACCGCTCATTGTTACCGAAGAACAGATAGACATGGGAATAGAGGTCATAGATGCGGCCATAGGGGAATCACTCTGAGTTCCCGTTAACGTATTTAAAAAACTTTATGAGGGGAAGACCCTCCTCCCATTTTATCATGTAATTTTTGCTTTTTGTCACAGAAACCTTGGGTAGGATATCATAGAGAAGAAGATGCTTTCCCTTTGGCTTTCCAGGCATTGAAAAGAGTCTCCACGCATCCTGCTTTGCACCCTTCAGCCTAAATGCATATGTGAGAAAAAGACCGGCTTCCTTGCACATGCTGCTCAGGCGGTCTGCCTGCTCCTGCCTCTTTCCTGAGGCTTCAGAGAATGTCAGCGGGCTTTTCACCGAAGATTTTACCTCTATTATCAGCGAGTAGTCATGACGCAGTGCTATGATGTCTGCTCCCTGGGAACCAGCAGATCTTGTGACAAAAAATGGCCTAGAGATGATGCCCATTCCAATGTACCTGTCATCCGGTGAAAGTCTCTTCACGTACTTCATGACGCTCTCCTTTTTTCCGGAGAGGATGGAGGCGATCTCCCTCTCATATACGCTGCCGTTCACTGATATCCATAACCATAAGCGGCAGTGAGATATTTATTCTTGTGTTGATAACACCGTAAACAAACCTATTCTGAAGAATTTGAGGAATCACTTCTATTGAATGTTGAACCTTTTCTTTCAATCAATTCTCAAAACAGGCAGGAGACACTGCTTTCACGAACTGTCCCATAAAGGGAAAAAATATGCAAGAATTCGTTTCTGAACATTTTGACTCAAAACTGAAAATCTTTCTTTCGTAATTTCAATTATATTCGGCCGGAAGAGAACGATGGTGATTAGGTTCCTGTGCATCAAGAAACAGTCAGGTATTCAACGTAAAGTCTCTGCAGCGCTCTTCCCACGCGTAATGCCCGAACGATCCAGCGGAACGGCGATCATATATATCAGGATTACGGCAATGCAAAGGGCAGTTGCGACAGAAAGGTAGAAAAAGGCCCTGTTAAACTGGAGCAAACTTGCAGATATCGGAAAACGAGGTATGGAGGTTATATCTGTCAGTGCTGAAAAGGCGGTCCATGCAGCAATGAATATGGACAGAAAGGTGTAGACCCTTTCGGAGCAAAAACTATAGGATAGCAGCAGAAGCGATGCCGCCATGAGATAAAACTGAAGGATGGTTATCACATACACAGGTGTTCCTGCACTCAACAAGATAGCTGGAGGATTCACTGAACTCCCGGGGCCAAAGAAAACAGAAGCATGAGACATGAAGCCAGCAGCCAGAACGTAAATGGGCCATATAATGACACTTAAAAGGAAGGTGAAAGATCCGATCAGTAATCTCTTGTTCAATTTTGAAGGTCCAGCTATGGAGAAATAGATAAGCACCATGGAAACAGCCATGACAGCTATGAAAATTGAGCTGAAGTAAGAGATCCACTGGGTTCTGAGAAAATTTAGAGGTTCAAGCACAACTGTGAGATAGTAGGGCAATCCTCTCTGGAATAATAATCCAGAATAAAGAATGTAAAGTGTTTCCTGAAAAATAAAGAGTGCCGCAAGGAGGCCGAAGGTTATGCCTGATAGCAGGGAGTTACGCTGAACCTGTGATGGTTCAGGTCTGGCTTCCTCATTACTCCTCACGTTCCACTCACTCTTTACGATTCCAACAACGGCAAAACCAAAGGTTTCCCCCTTTGACTCCCTTATCCACAAATCGTTGAAAAGTTTCTGCATGGTGAGCGGATTACATCTGGCTCCCGGATTCCATGCGGCATTGATGACCAATACACAACCGGCAGGTATTTCGCTCATTTTTAAATACACGAAAGAACCGGAACCGATCTTCTCGCAGGACGGGATTGCAACCTTATAGCCCCTAATGATGATGTCTGTTGAAATGGATTTTAACACATCATAAGCGCTGCTTTCATCATCAATCTTTGTGGAGAATATCCTGCTCTCTCCACCGTTGTTTCTACCTGATATCTGCTGGTAAAATGTATCGGGAAGTGATGCTCTGGCGTTCTCTATTTTATTCGGCTGTCTTTCGCCAAGGAATTCGAAAAGACCGGAAACACTGTCAATAAGGGCAAACAACTGATCCTCATTGGCAGAAATATCCGGCGGCAATCCTTAACACCAACCCGCCAACTTATTGGAAAATGGTATTTAACTGTTGGTCAGATCACACCGCAATTTTCGCCAAATCCCCCATCAAATCTCTCTTTCAAAAGACCTACAGGGAAAACTCCCCAGGTATTTTCGGGAAGGGATGTGTATCTTCAATCCTGGTGAAGCCGCAGATGTATCTTACAAGTCTCTCGATACCAATACCGAATCCGGCACTGGGCGGAAGGCCCTCATCAGCAGCCGAAAGATAGTGCGAAAACTGTTCTTCAGTCTGTCCCTTAAGTTTGATTCTCTCTCTTATTCTTTCCGGTTTGTATTCTCTTTCTCCACCAGAAAGAGCCTCCTGAAAACCTTCCGGGTATATCAGGTCCATGTCCGCAAGTGTTGAAGAGCCGTCATCATTCATCCTGTCATAGAATTCTCTCTTCATAACCGGTATGTCCACAATCCAGAACGGCGTCTTCGCCTCCTTTGAAAGTATTCGCTCGAAATCTTCTCCTCTGGAAGATTCCGCATCCAGATATTTTATAACAGGAAAAGGCGTTTCAGGCACTGGAAGGTCTCTCCCAAGAGCACGGAGTTCCTGGGCGTTCTTTGATTTCACCTCTCTGAAAAGGTGAGGAAGTAGCTTTTCCACAAGCCTCATCATGTCCTCACGGGTGGCGTCCCTCTTTTCCACATCTATCTGCGTAAACTCCCAAAGATGCCTCCCAGATGACTTCTTGTCCTCAGTCTCCATACGAACATTTGGGGAGAAGGTGAATATTGATCCAAGATACTTCACAAGGAGATGTTTGTGGAATATCATGCTCTTTGTGAGGGAATATTTTTTACCGTAGTAGGTTACCACAGGATCAAAAACGGGGTGGTTGAGAGGATCTGTGAGCGGGGAAAGAATGACCGGAGGAACCTCCAGAAAACCTTCCTCCCTGAAGAAATCACCCAGAACCTTCCTCACGGTGGTGTGAATTCTCATGGCATGAACCATGCTTTCCCTGGATAGCCTTTCAAGAGTGTTTTGAACAATTTCAGATTGCTGCATACCTCTTTATCCGAAGATGAGAAATAAACATTTATTCAGGAATTTAGACAAAATGGCATCCAGGGTATGTGATTTATCATATGTTACTGTCATAATGTCGTAAAATTTAAGTTCATGTCTGCCATTCTTTGATATGGACCAGAAGGACAGAAAGATTATAGACTACCTGATGGAGAACGGAAGGGACAAAATATCCGATATATCAAGAGTCCTTGATATTCCCAGAGTGACTGTTTATGAGAGAATTCAAAACATGATCAGGCAGGGAGTGATAAAGAAATTCTCTGCGATCCCGGATTTTTCCGCTCTTGGGTATCCGGTGACATCATTCGTCCTCGTTCTGTTCGATGCATCAAGAGGAATTTCTGAAAAGAAGCTGGCTGAAAAGATAGCAAGGATGAAAAACGTTGAGGAGGTTCACATAATAACCGGTGAGTGGGACCTTCTCCTGAAAGTGAGAGCACAATCCATGGATGATCTTGGTAACATGGTCCTGGAGAAGCTCAGGGAAACTGAGGGTGTTGGAAAGACCCAGACAATTGCCATCTTCCAGACCGTAAAGGATGGATTCTGAATGTCAGTGGAGGAAAAGCGATACCTCTTTGTCTTCCTTCCCGGTTGATATCTTCTTCCAGTCGTTCTTCACAACGGGCCTTCCCTTTATCCTCTGGACATAGTTGTATGCGGAGAGGGCAGCAGTGGCACCCATTCCCGCAGATATGACTGCCTGCTTGTACGGTATATCCGTGACATCACCTGCAGCAAAAATCCCGGGCATGGAGGTTGAGCAGTCCTTGCTGACTATGATCTCACCCAGCCCGTTCATCTCAACCATTCCTCTGAGGAATTCCGTCTTAGTTACGTAACCCATTTCAACGAATACGCCTTCAACATTTATTTCCCTGTGCTCGTTTGAACCTATTCTTACAGTGTCCAGAGCTCCGACCTTCCCTTCTCCCTTTATGCCAACCACCTTTGTGCTGTTGACGAATTCAACCTTTCCTGTCTTTATAAGGTTATTAACAGTCTCTGAATCACCTATGGGGGTTTCCGTTCTCTGTATCATGTATATCTTCCTTGCTATGTTCACCAGAAGGTTACCGGCATCAAGAGCTGGTATGCCGGATCCAACAACGGCAACATCCTTATTCCTGAACAGTGGACCATCGCACACGGCACAGTATGAGACACCCTTTCCCTTGAGTTCACGCTCTCCCGGAACACCAAGGTCCCTTGGCGTCTTTCCAAACGCAAGGATGAGTGCACATGTTTCATAGGAATCCTTGTTTGTTTTTATTTCGAAACAGCTCTGCTCAGCGTAGTGAAGCTCCTGAAGCTCCTCGTATAGAAATTCCGTTCCGTATTTTTCAGCCTGTTTCTTCATGGATTCCATCAGGGCGCTTCCTCCCACACTCATGATACCGGGGTAATTCTCAATATAGTCGGCAAGCAGTGCCTGTCCGCCGATATCTTTTGTTATAACGAGGGTGGAAAGACCCTGCCTCGATGTGTACAGAGCAGCTGAAAGACCTGCGGAAGCACCTCCAACAATTATGACATCGAACTGTCTATGCTCCATGCTGTTCTGTAGTAATGCCGGCTTAAATATTCATTCCTTTTTCAGAATACCGAACATTAATTATTGTGGAAGAGGATCATAGAGTCACTGGGGATCACAATTGGACATAGAGGAGAAGATAGCCGGGGAGATTGCCATGTCAGAGAACCCTGGTGAGACCATAAGGAAGTGGAGGGAGGAATTCATGATAACAAAGCAGGAGCTGTCCAGAAAGATTGGTATTTCATCCTCTGTGATAAGTGACTATGAGTCAGGGAGGAGAAAATCACCAGGTTCCACGTCCATAAGGAAGATTGTCAAGGCATTCATAAGTATTGACAGGGAGAAGGGGGGTAACATACTGAGAAGATACAATGCTGGTCTTGATCTGGACGCATTCATAGACATACGAGACTATGATCATGAAATACCGCTTGAAAAGCTTGTCAGGACCATAGGGGGTGTGAATGTCTCAGGTGTTTCCATGCAGAGGCACATTATGGGATACACCATAGTTGATGGCATAAAAGCCATCATATCACTTAATTCCTCCGAGTTCAGTAAACTTTATGGCTGGTCGAGCCAGAGGGCAGTTCTCTTCACACAGGTTAAGTTCGGAAGAAGTCCCATGATAGCCATAAGGGTGCATCCTCTCAAGCCCGCTGCTGTTGTTTATGTTCAACCCGGCACCATAGATGAGCTTGCGGTGAAATTATCGCAGATAGAGAACATCCCGCTCATAGTTACGAAGATGGATGTGCAGACCATAGCACAGATACTTTCAAAGCTCAAGTAGAATTTCTTGCCTTTTCAGTGCCGAAAATCTTTTCCATGTACCAGGAAACGGAAAACGGCATCAGGTCATCCATTTTCTGTCCCGTTCCAATGAAAATTATCGGTTTCTTTATTCTGCTGGCAATTGAAATTATGGCTCCTCCCCTTGCATCTGTATCTAGCTTTGTTACAATGACCGAATCATATGAGACCTCGCTGAAGAAGGTGGTCGCCTGATTGATGGCATCCTGGCCGGTGAGTGAATCCAGAACCAGGATTGTGAGATCAGGTTTCGTTATTCTCTTAATCTTCTTCATTTCCTCAAGAAGGTTCCTGTTTGTCTGCATTCTCCCAGCAGAATCTATCAGGACGTAATCATATCCCCTTGCAGTGGCCCTGTTAATTGCATCGAAAGCAACAGCTGCCGGGTCCGCACCCTGGGGCTGTTTCATGACTTCCACTCTCACCTGACCTGCCAGGTTCTCTATTTGCTCTATGGCACCCGCCCTGAACGTATCAGATGCTGATATTATACACTTTTTTCCACGCTCAGAAAGGTAGTGTGCTATCTTTGCAACGGTCGTCGTCTTTCCGCCTCCGTTGACACCAAGAAAGAGTATGATGTATGGCTTCTTCCCGGGATTAAGGATATCACTCTTTTCCTGAAGTGGCGCAAGAATATCCTGCATTGCCTCCCTGAGGTGATCCCTGAGCTCATCCGTTGATATTTTTCCTCTACTTCCGAGCTTCTGTGAAAGCATTCCGTATATGTCTTCCGCTGTATCCAGATCAACATCGCTCTCAATGAGCATTGTTATGAGGGATTCCTCAAGTTCCGAAAGCTTGATTGAATCTGCTCCACCTTTGCTGAAAATCTTCTTCAGGCCGCTCTTGAAACTCTCAAACATCTTTACCTTTTTCCGGTTGCTGGGAAGCCCTCTGAAGAAGCATGATCAGTGAATCGTACCTGCTGCTCAGCTCCTTTCTTCTGAGGTAGAGCGTATCAAGCGTATCCGTGATCTGCTTCATGTTATCCTTCAGTCTTTTTTCCACGTCCTCGCCGCCAAATTCAGCATAGACATCTGATCCAATGGGGACAAGAAAACGATCAGGCTTCTTGATGACGGCATCTATGTATATGCCGGAGCCTATGTTGATCTTTTTTTCCTCTGATTCAAAAAGGTCCCTGCTGGATACAACCGAAAGCGTAGTTCCCATGTCGGATAGCAATCTTTCAAGGGAGGATATCTGGTTTTCCGTGGATTCAATCAGTGAACGCATATAATTAATCTCGTCAGTTATGTTAATCGTCTCTTCTGCCATCCTTTTTCACTCCGAATATTTCCATGCTTTCCTTGAGCGCCTCTATGACTGGCATTTTCTCACCGGATAAATAGCTTATGAGTGCTCCTCCGCCTGTAGACGCATGAGTGATCCTCGGCAAAAGATCAAGGTTCTCCAGGGCACTCAGTGTATGGCCCCCACCTGCTATTGTAACTGCACCGGAACCCGCAACTGCATTGAAAACTTCCCTCGTCCCTGCGGAATACTCCTCTATCTCATACATGCCCATTGGCCCATTTAAAAATATTGCCTTTGACCTCCTTATCTCATCTGAAAATAAAACAATGGAATCTATGCCAATATCTGCTATTATCTCGTTATCAGGTATTTTTTCTGTGAGTTCTACTCTCCTTCCGGAAGGGTTCAGTATGAGATCCGTTGGCATTACTATTCTGTTTCCATACTTCTCAAGGATTGCTCTGCTTTTATCAATGAGATCGGTATGATGATCATTGTTCTTGCGTATGAAATCCATATTTTTCTTTCCTATATTGTATCCAGAACTCCACAGAAAGGCATTTGCAACAACTCCACCCACAAGTATTCGATCCACCATTCCCCTTTCAAGGAATGATGATGCAACGGCAATACTCTCGCTGATCTTTGCTCCGGCAAGTATGGCAATCTTCGGTCTTTCATTACCCTTTCGGAATCTTTCAATGCCAGAAATCTCTTTTTCTATGAGCCGCCCGGCAATATTAGGCACAATCCTCCTGAATCCGGTCAGTGTGACCTGTGCACGGTGAATTGCCGGGAATGCATCATTGACAAAGTAATCCATATACTTTGAGAGTGATTTCACGATGTTTGTCTGTTCGGCCGCCACTGCATCATTTGCGTTCACATTCACCTCCTCAGAATAGAATCTTGTATTTTCAAGCATGATGATATCCCCATCCTTCAGTTTTTCAATCTCTCTTCCAACGGTGTCCCCAAAAAGGTTGTCCACAAAAGATACCGGTCTTCCAAGGATGCCACCCAGGGCCCTGGCATGCTCTTTGAGAGACAAAAAATCCTCCTTTCCGGGCCTGCTCTGATGCGCCATTATGACAACCTTGGATGATCTCAGGGAATTGAGTGTTTCCACATGAGACTGGAACCTCTGGTAGCTCAGTATTTTACCTGTGGATGGATCGATGGGCGAGTTGATGTCAACCCTTACGAAAACGGTCTTGCCATCAAGGTTGAAATCATTAAGTGTGAAGAATCCCATTTTTGATAATGGCATGAACCTATATCTCTCTCCACCGTTATTTTATTTTCTTCTATGTTGTGATTGACAAGAAACACAGCTTATATTACATCTAGAAATTCACGGGCATGCAAGTGGTGGTTACCGCTGCCGGTCTTGGAAAAAGGAGTGGCCTTGATGGCAGGATGAGAAAGGAAATGCTCCCGATCTATGACTGCAAGGATGGGAATATCGTGCTTAGGCCATTGCTGGAAGTCATAATTTCAAGGTACAGGAATCTGGGGCTGAAAGATTTTGTTCTCGTTCTTAGCCCATCTGATGTCATGACACAATCATATGTAAGGGATTATCTTGATTTTGTCACCGTGACTTTTCAGGAATCGGCAAGGGGATTCGGAGATGCAGTTTACTGTGCCAGGGACTATATCAGCGGTGATTTTATTCTAAATTGCGGTGATGGCATTTATTGTGAAGAGGCATTTCAGAAAAAACTCATAGGGCACCGGACAGCAGGATCAGGCCATGCGGTGCTTGCACTTATGGGTGTTTCCAACCCAAAGAGGTACGGTGTTGCAAGTATAAGGGAAAAAGATGGACGTGTGTTCGTTGAGGACGTTGAGGAAAAACCCGAGAAACCCAAAAGCAATCTGGCAATAATGGCCATGTATAGACTACCTGAGGAGATATTCTCTGTCCTGGAAAGATCCCGTGAGAGAAAGGAGCTCACACCTGCAATACAATCCCTCATCATGAAAGGCATGGACGTGGAGGCTATCATCGGAGAAAGTGAAAAGTGGCTCAGTGTTGGAATCGCTTCCGAGTACGTATCCGTTCTTCAGCGGTCACTTCTTTTTCTCAGTCCCTGCGACAGCTGACTTGCCGCTGCTCTCTTTCCAGGATGTTCTTGGCATTATGACATCCTTCAGCCTTCGAATCCTGCCGGAATATTTCATCACATCCTGCAGTATGATTGATATCTCCGTTTCGAGAGACCTCGCCGTTCTGTAGCCAAGTTCCCTTAGCTTCACATTTTCAGGATTGTAGTAATGCTCCTCTTTTTCTATCCTAGGGTTAGCAGTGTGCAGTATGCCTGGCTTTTTTCTGTCAGGATACAGGGATGAGAATACCTCAACCACCTTACTGGCCAGTTCATTGACGGAATAGTGTTCATCGTACTGATTGAATACCCTGTATTCTCCATTTTTTGGAGGATTTTCAATGGCAATGGTAAGGCACTGCACCGAATCCTCGAGAGATAGAAAACCCCTTGTCTGTCCCCCCTTACCGTAGGGCGTTATGGGCAGTCCTGCAATTGCCTGGGCGCAGAATCTGTTCAGCGCGGTACCCCACACCTCATCTATGTCAAATCTTGTGTGTGAGGAAGAACTCTCTATCTCTGATGTTCTGGTGCCATAAACAACACCCTGCATCACGTCCGTAATGGCAGTTCCCCAAAGGCGGTTTGCGAACATGAGATTGTTGGAGTCATGAACCTTCGTCCAGTGATACCAGGAACCCGCGAATTTTGGAAATGGAAGTGTATCGCTTCTCCCGTGATAGTTCACTTCAAAAAAACCCTCCGGGATATCGATATTAGGTGTTCCATACTCACCCATTGTTCCGAGTTTGAGTATGTGCGATTCCGGGACAATATCCTTGGTGGCATAAATGAGATTCATTGTGCTTACAATATTCTTCATCATGGTTTCTGTTGCCTGCTTTAGCCCTATCATGGAATACGGGGCAGAACGCTGTTCAGCAAGATGCACAATTGCATCCGGTTTCTCCTTTTCAAGGATACTGTAAAGTCTACGTGGATCCGTTACATCAAATCTCACAAACCCGGGTTCGCCGAATGTCCTAGAAGCCTTTCTGATTCTTTCTGCCATGCTGTCGATGGGTATGAGTGAATCGGAATGCACCTCCCTGACCCTTCTCCTTGTTATAAAACTATCAACACCAGTGACCTGATGGCCTCTTGCAAGCAGCCTTAAAGCCAGTGGCCAGCCTATGTATCCATCCATGCCCAATATGAGAACTTTCTTTCCTTCCAAACATGGGAAAATGCCAAAGAAACTCATTAACCTTTTCCATAAGAGTCTCTGACGTCATAACAGCTTGAAGAAATTGCCTCAATATGTTGCATATTTGTCTGTCAATTGTCTGCCCGCGACGATCTTTAGTTCAGTTGACCAGTTTTGGCTCTCCTGTAATCGGGAAGTGAAAACTTTTATACCATTGGCTTAATTGGTCTCATGGTGCCAGAGGATTGATTATTCATGTTTTGGAAAAAGAAAAATGGAGATGATCCGAATATTGACGATGAGGAATACCGTACTGAGCAGGCATATCCAGCAAAGATTTGTCCGCTCTGCTCCAGGTCATACAGTGACGACTCTGTATTCTGTAAATATGACGGGCAAAGGCTCACCATATTGAATATTAAGATACCGGAAATTCTTGAGCCCGGTGAGATGAAATGCCCGAAATGCGGCAACACTGTCAAGGCAAGGGAGGATGGCTCCTGTCCGGTCTGCGGTGAGCAGTTGGTAGACGTTTCCAAGTTGGGAAAGAAGAAATCCGTAACACTCTTTATCGATCACCTCTATCCCATAACCATAGACCAGTTTCCCTATGTTTTTGGAAGAAAGGATGTGGCCAGGCTCCTCTCTTCAGAATATATCAATCCATCTCACATTGAATTTAATTTCAACGGTTCAAAGCTCATGGTCAAGGATGTTAAATCCCTTAACGGCTCCAAGGTCAATGAGCTGATAATAGGAATGAAGGGAAAGAGCTTCGGGGAATTTGAGGTCAAGAATGGTGATACCATAGAACTTGGTCTTAACGGATCCAACAAGGGCGAGATACGAATGAGAGTGAAGATCAATGATACGTGAAAATCCCTTTGAAGGGGAAATCAACACCAAAAGGAAGTGAGGAATGGACAGGGGGTCCATCAGAAAGACGCTGTTCTATGCGGCATTCATTTTTGTTGTTGCAGTTATATTGCTGTACATCTCAGGCTATTATACGGGTTTCAATCCGCTGTCATACTTTGTCCCGTACTCTCTCGTAATAACTGCCAGCATCATACTTGTTTTTTCAGTATGGTTCGTCCTCATACTTGTCGGGAACAGGAGATATCCCGATGAGAATAAGGCAAAACCATCCACAGGATCCCTTCTGATGCTTGTTTTTTTCATGTTTGTGACTTCGTTTGTCTCCATTTACTATGTGATTTCAAAAATAGGCAGGCCCTGGGATCTAACAGTGCTCATACCGCTGGTGCCTCTTTATACATACAGCGATTTCCGGAGAAGAAAGACTAAACTCAGGAAGAATGCAAGGAAGAAAGACCCGAGAAATCCTGTTCAGGACATAGTTTCAATCCTAATGGCCGGTTCCCTGGGTTTCTTCATTTACATGGGAAAGCCATTTATACTTTACATAGCACTGCTTCTCGCAGCTCTTTCCTTCATGTCAATGGCAGGAAAGAGCCGGACATACTCTTCGTTCAGGTACATGTCATCAAGGATTGTAATACCATTCTCGGCAGCATTTATGTTGACAGATTTCTCACTCTATTATGGAGCAATAAAAAGCAGCGGCATACTTCTTGTACCCATAGTTATAATTGCATTTCTGATCAGCTCTGCCATCATCGTGACATTCAGGAGGAGGCCTCTCTTCTACTATCTTGGCATGCTTTTGATGTTTGCTACCTCTGTTCTCGGTATACTTGATTTGATGAGATACTACAGCAGCTATCCCATGTCCTTCCTTACCCTCACAGGGGTTGTGGCATATATTCTGGCACTTTCCGGTGATGATGCTATGGATGACAACCATAATATAGCCAACTCATTCAGGCTGTTCAAAAATAGCTCTGTGTATTTTTCAGCCGTGCTGGTTGTTGTGCTATTTGGTCTTCTCTACTTCTTCAGATTTTTTGATATCAGTGTACACGGCTCTGACGGTCTGGCATATGTATCGGCCTATCTGTCTAATTCCTTCAGGTATACCATTCTGGACACCCTTGGAACAACTGCACTTCTCATTATGGCACTTCTTGCCGTATCGGTACTCATAGGGTCGAGAAAGATAAACGTCATACTTTTTGCCCTGATGATCCTGCTGTTCGGATATGGACTGTATTCCGCTGTATCACTGAAGGATCCAGGTGTATGGGATATCAACTCCATATATGCAATCTCCATAACGGTCATTGTTGGTGCTGCAGTTTTCTATGAACCCTCATTCAGGTTCATGAGATCATACAGCTCCAGAATTTCAAGGAAGTACAGCATAAGCTACCAGATGGGCACCGCAAGGTACCTCAGGGGCAGATTCGACGTGGACACAACTGTGGATAAAAGCAAGAATAAGGATTTCCTTGGAGCAGGCGGTTTTGCATATGTTTTCAAGGGGAAGGATACATTGACCAACCGTGATGTGGTAATAAAGGTGCCCAGGGTATTCGACGAGGAATCCAAGACAGAGAGGGAGAGAAAGCTGCACATGCAGGAGTCCGTGAGGCAGCTTTACGAGGAGAGCAAGATCCTGAGCCAGATCAGTTATCCCGGTATCGTCGGTCTTGTTGATTACTTCAAGGAAGGGGACCAGTATTACCTTGTTGAGGAATATGCAGATGGAAAGAACATGTCTTCCTATCTGGGCGATAACATCAAAAACGGTACACCTCTTGATGAGGCAAACTCCATAAGACTTGCTCTTAGCCTTCTCTTTTCCGTCAATTACATGCACATGCATGAGATATACCACAGGGACCTCAACCCGGGAAACATAGTACTTACAAAATCGGGACCGAAGATTATAGATTTCGGCACATCGAAGAATCTTTCCATGAGAGTATCAACAGCATTTTTCACTCACAGCCAAAGAATCGGCGTTCCATGCTATCATCCCCCGGAGCTTGATATAGAGGACAAGATCAATATTTCAGCGGCTTATGACACATATTCTGTCGGGGCCCTCATATGCTCCATGCTAACCGGGCAGTTCCTGGACAGCAGTGAAATGAAAAAGAATTATGGATATGAATACATAACGGAAGATTATTTGCAGAGGGAGATAAGGCCCAGGGCATCAGACTGGTTCTACAGAATAATAAGCAAGACGCTATCTTTCAAGGCTGATGACAGGTACCAGAGCGCATTCGAGATGATAGCCGATATCATGGGTCTCAAGGGCAATTACATAGTAACAGACATGGGATTCATATACCCCATGGAGCATGGGTCATCCTATGATGTCATCCTCTCCTCGGAGTACAAGGTTCCACATGTTGGGTCAAACGTTGTCAGAACCAAGACGGTTGAACTTTATGAAAACGGGAAGTTTAACAATGTATCTGTGGGAAAAATAGGGGTGATAGGCATGGAAAACAACTTTAAGCTTGAAACCACCGGGAAGAGGGCATTTTATATAAAAGCAATAGGATCATACCCGGAGAAAAGAAATGAGGTAACGCTGGTGCCAAGGGTGATTTACTCATTCAGGCAGGATTTAAGATACGCTAATTTTTCGTTCTACACAGTGAGGTAATAAAAATGGATATTGGATCAAAAAGTATACGGGGAAAGGTCAGGGAGAGAGACGAGGACGCCATTCTTGTAATGGGGAGGCAGATAAGCTCGGAGCATTCCAACGACGAGGCATATTTCTGCGCTCTCGCAGACGGTATGGGAGGTGGCGATGCAGGCGATATTGCCAGCAGGATTGCTCTGCAGACAATGGAGAGTATTGGATTCAAGCTCCTCTCAAGGGTTACCACTGATCCGGGAAAGATCGTTGAGGAGATCAACGATGGATACAGAAGGGCCGACAGGAAAATAGTGGAATACAGCATGGAAAACTCCCTGAGGGAGATGGGGACAACCCTCGTGACAGCATATTACGTAAATGGCATGCTCTATGTGGGGAACATAGGGGACAGCAGGCTGCTCATATTCAACGACGGAAAGGTATCCGCCAGGACAACTGATCACTCATACGTGCAGACACTTGTTTTCTCCGGTTCCATAAAGGATTCGGAGGTTAACACGCATCCGAGGCGAAACGAGATGACAAAGGCGCTGGGCTTCCAGGGGTTTGCACCAGACATCTATATATGGAAGATATTCAATGGCGATTCTGTTCTCCTATGCTGTGATGGGCTATGGGAGCCACTGGACTATGCCACACTTGGTGCTGCAGCAAATTCAACAATGACATCAATGGAGGCTGTTGAACAGCTGGTGAACCTTGCCAACGAGATTGACGGAACAGATAACATCTCAGCCATAATGTTCAGGCCACGTGTAAAGACCTCTTTGGAGAAATATTCAAGGAAGCCTACAAAGGCAGCCCCTAAATGATGGATTCAAAATTTCCAGTTCATGTCACAGGTTTCGGATACGAGATCAGGGGAAAATTTAATACCTTGTCTGACTTTTTGTTTTAATGGACTGTCCAACATTGATTTCCCAGATAAAGAACAAATACATCAAGATAGTGAAGGTTGTAGAGAACAAGGGGAGCGAAGATCTGCCCTCTCAGGATTATCTATCAGCACAGTCGGAGTTCCTGAGGTGGTTCGAAGAAATAATAAAGAATGCCTCCGTGGAAAACGGGGAGCTTTCCATGTCTGCCAAACAGTGCATCCTTTCCACAATAAACGAGGATGGGGAAGGAAACGGGAACCAGGAACTCATAGAAGCGCTCTCACTTTTCTCTGATAAGAGGATTCTTGAACTTTTTGGAGTGAAGATATTTTCAGACTGATTCCATATATGGAAGCGATATAATGGTTACGAATCTGAACAAAAAGATATCGGATATTTTCAATCTGCTCCCGTCGGAGGAGATTTACACCGAGGCAATACGCGAGATAATGAAGGACCTCATAAAGGAGTTCATAAAGCAGGAGATCAACAGGAACCCTTCCCTTAAAAAGGCGCTTGTTGAAGCCATGAAGCAATTCATGGAGGCAAAGCTGAAGGAATACGACTCCATGGCAAAGATGGCAAAGGTATCAGCCAGCATAGGTCTGGCAATAGCGCCCAAGGATCTCAAGGACGAAGCGGTCAGGGACTTTGTTGAAACGTTCCAGAAAGAGATAGAAGATATAATAAGGAAAACTTTCTGAGTCAGCCCTTGAAATCCCTTATCAGAATGCTTCTGGAGTTAAGGTCGAAGAGTGTCAGCATGGATGGATTGGGGCTGAAATTCATCATCTTCTGATAGTCCGTCTGTGACTGCCACGTGGAGGAGTTAACATACCGAACACCACGGTAGTTACCAACTGCATGTGAATGCACATGTCCCGTGATGAATATGTCCGGGACATTTTCAATAACATGCCTGTCCTCTCTTGACGGCACGATCGGGGTCTTTCCACCGTACCTTGGAGCAAGGTGTCTCCTCCTTAATATTTCCTCTATGGCCTTTCCTATGGTTTCAAAATTTGCCCCTGGGATAAGTTCTATCATATCGTTCAATGACATACCGTGGTAAAGGAGGACCTGCTTCCCTTCAATTTCAAGGGTAAACGGATTTGGCAGTAACGTTACGTTACTGTTGAACATCTTCCTTATCTTTTCTGAAAAGACTGGCTGTGGTTCAGGGAGCCTTACCACGTCGTGGTTTCCAGGCATTATGTACACCTTCACATCACCAGGAATTTCTGATATAAGATCAGACAGCATCTCATACTGCTCAAGCGGATTCAGAATCTCGAGATCATTCTCCTGTCCTGGATACACACCGATGCCATCAACCACATCGCCGCTGAGAACCATATATTTGATCTGTTTTGAATCCTCAGATGAAGACTTAATCCACTTAATCATCCTGGAGAATTCATCCTTCCTGAACGTTTTGCTTCCGACATGGATATCTGAAACGGATGCAATGTAGACCGGTTCCTTATGGGTTTCGTCAATTACCCTGAATGGAATATCAGGTCTAACGATCTCATTGGCGAATATCACCTTCTCCTTGTCACCGGATGAAACTGAACCAACAATGCCTATGACCTCATCCTCCAGTATAACCTCATCAAATCCTTTTTTTCCTTTCATCAGTATAACTGTTATGCTGTCATCGAGATCCTCTATCACTATCCTCTTGTGACCATTCTTCGTGACGGATGTTGAGGAGACCATTCCAACAACCTTGACCTCTCCGGTGGATTTCTTTGCGGAAGATATGCTGCTTGTCCCTCTCATTGCGATGGAGGTTGTTATTATCTTGCGAAGTTTTTCATACCTGCTCACAAAATAACCTCTGAATTCTTCCACTGAACTGTCCCTCACAAGATCAGGTACGTAGATCTCAAAATCTCTCCCGCTGCTCGGTGCAGGTTTTTCCAGTATCCTGAACAGGTCTTTCTCAGATATATAACCACTATTCATGACGTCGTCCGTAAGAAGGCCGTTTATGAAGCTGCCCATATTTTTCTCCAGAATAATGTCAAGAGCTCCCGGAGACAGAAGAATGCCCTTCTGTGTGAAGAATTCAAGAATCTCAGCCTTGTCTCTATAGAGGGGCATGAACCTATCATATCCGGATCGATTAAATCTTTTGTTGTGTTTTCTTTTTGCAATAAGCAATGTTCACATAGATAAATCAGTATGTATCACTAGTAAGAACCATTCCTGAGCATGATTGTAAACTGCATTCATGGAAGCCCTAATAATAGGATTCTGCTTTAAATTATGCCCGGTCGTCACATGAGAAATATAGTATAATAAATAATTTATACTCGTTAGAATTGGTAGTGCACTTATGGTAAACTTTGATAATCTATGCCAGACAATATCGGTATGCAAGGACTGTGATCTCTATTACTCGAGAAAAAATGCGGTCTGCGGAGAGGGAACAGCCTCATCCGGCATCATGATCGTCGGGGAAGCCCCCGGTCAGAAGGAAGATTTGGAGGGAAAACCGTTCATAGGCAGGAGCGGCAAGCTACTTGACAGCATACTCAGCCGTGAAGGTCTTTCAAGATCAGAGGTATACATATCCAACGCAGTTAGATGCCGTCCCAAGCTTGGTGTTGCTCCGAAGGTTGCAGAGATAAAGAAATGCTCCAAATACCTGAAGTACGAAATAGAGAGTATAAAACCGAGAATCATTGTTCCCATGGGAAATTCAGCTCTTAAGGCAGTGGGTATTGTTCTGGGATTCTCCTTCCCAAAGGTTACCGAAATTTCCGGAAAGATCTACAAGGTTAAGGATTATTACGTCATACCGCAGTTCCATCCGGCAGCTATTCTCCGGAACCCGAAGAAGCTTGAGATATTCAAGGACAACTTTGTCAGCACAATTTCTTTCCTCATGGGAGTGACCGGAAAAGAGGGCCTTTCAGAAAGAGAAGTTCTCAAGGCCTAGGACTTTGTTCTTCTCCTTATGAACATGCCTGCTATGATGGCCACAATTATCACCGCCCCTGCGGCTGCATATATGTAGGAGGTTGGCAGTGTTTGCTTTGCCTCGTAAACAATATCGTTGCCGTATGGTACTGCATACCCTGGCGTAACGATGCTGTATGATGGATCTGCATATACTGTTATGGTGTTATTGTAAGCAGAATACCTTGAATAGAGGAAAGATGATGATGAGCAGGAGAAGGTTGTCCTATCCAGGGATGAGCTGAAACTTTTTGTCCAGGAGCTAAGAGGCACAGACATACCGCTCATGTTAACATATACGAGCCCAAGCGGTGAAAGGACTGAAAGTATAATAAGCAGCTGTGCTCTTGTAAGAATCTCCTTAGCGTCACCGATTTCAAAATAATCACGAACAAAGGCATGGAATGATGCGGATCTCCAGGTTAGGTTCCAGGCCCCTGAAGAATAGGCCCCTGACAGACTGTAAAGGAAACCCATGGACATGTTGTAAAGGATCGTGTCACCGTAAACTGACATGTGTCCCATATAGCTAAGGGACAGATTGGAAACCGCAGCGGCGGAATCCATGGATGCAATGGAGTTTGATAAGTTTCCATAAACGGATGTGCTGGAATTCAGCGTCTCCTTTCCAGAAACGTTAAAAAGACCCATGGATACAAGAGCAATGCCTGGGCCGGTTATGTTAACACTGAGTGTGTAATTCTCATTCACAGCGGCAATATTTGTGGTCCTGTTGAGATCTATGGTTCCCGAGCTGGCGAATGAAATGGGGGATACCAACATCACAAATGCCAAGAATGTTAATGCTGCTATCCTTTTCATATGAACATTTAGAATGACTATGGATTTAAACGTTTCCTAAAAAATTATGTCATGAAATCGTTAAAATGTTTCATGGGATCCGATGATCTCACTGCATTATAGCTGAAAGAGCTGGTAATTTGGTGGTTCACTTATGATCCTGATGTCGTGAGGATGGCTCTCCTTAAGCCCGTTAGCAGTGATCTTGGTGAATACTGTCTTCTCCTTCAACTCCTTGATGCTGCCTGCACCAACATACCCCATGCCTGATTTCAACCCTCCAACAAGCTGGAAGAGAACGTCTTCAACCTTTCCTCTGTACGGAACTGCCCCCTCAACACCCTCTGCCACATACTTTGATGTTCCCATTCTAGGATACCTGTCAGAGAGACCAACCTGTATTGCACCCAGGGAACCCATTCCTCTGTAAGATTTGTACTTCCTTCCGTTTATGATCATTTCCATTCCTGGACTTTCCTCCGTTCCGGCCAAAAGTGAGCCAAGCATTACAGCATCAGCTCCAGCCGCAATAGCTTTCACAAGATCACCAGAATATCTGATACCCCCATCGGCGATAACGGGAATGCCATGCTCAGAGGCAACGTCAGCCACTTCAGATATTGCTGTGAGCTGTGGAACACCTACACCTGCCACGATTCTTGTTGTGCATATGGATCCTGGGCCTATTCCAACCCTGAGGCCATCCACATCCATGGATATAAGATCTTCAGCGGCTTTTGAAGTGGCTATGTTACCGACAACAAGATCACAGGAAATTGCGGACCTCATCTTCTTGACAGATTTGAGAACATTCTCATTGTGGGCATGGGCTGTATCCACAACTATGATGTCTGCGCCCTCATTCTCCAAATTAACTGCACGATCAACGTCAAAAGGTCCAACAGCAGCTCCAACGATTAGCTGCCCCTCTTCATCTCTGGTTGCATCAGGGAATTTCTGCCTTGTGACAATGTCCTTGGCTGTAATGAGACCAACAACCCTTCCGTTTGAGTCAACAAGAGGAAGCTTTTCAATCCGGTGCTCGTAAAGTATCCTGATGGCATCTTCTATACTAATATCGTCCTTTGCATAGACAACATCCTTTACCATTATGTCCTTGACCTTCTTCTTACCAGGGTCGGCAAAAAGCAGGTCCCTTTTGGTAAGGATACCTACAAGTTTTTCCCCCCTAACAACGGGAAGACCTGCAATGTTCTTGCTTTTGATTATGGACCTTACTTCTTCCAGATTGGTATCAGGGTCTATGGTTATTACATTCCTGATTTTGAGAGACTCCTCCCTCTTTACCTTGCTCACAAGTGTTAGCTGCTGATTCATGGACATATTTCTGTGAATTATTCCAACTCCACCAGCCCTGGCCATTGAAATAGCCATTTCAGCCTCAGTGACAGTATCCATGGGAGAACTGACAATAGGCATGCTCAGCTTGACGTGCCTGGTGATTTTGCTGTCCGTCTTCACCTCCTTGGGCTCAACAGATGTTTTTGCGGGCAAAAGCAGAACGTCATCGAAGGTATAACTTTCCTTCAGATTTGCGAACTTACCGGCAAACATGTAGTGGTAAGGATTAATTCATATATCTAATTTTGTAGAATATTGCAAAAGTACGTGACATACAATGATCCAGGTTTTTCTTCGGTGATTGGGAAAATTGTCACTTTAAGCATAACCATCGGGATCTTTTCCAATGTTATTTTCAAAGGGAAACGTGTAGCTATCTTTTCTCTTTGGTAAAAAATGATTCCATGAGTGATATGGCCGATTCCACCCATTTATTCTCATCATACTTCATCAGGCCATAGTACCAGCCCAAGATATCCTCTGGAAGGGAAAGCCTCCTTGCAGCTGCACCCGTGCACTCATCAATTATTTTCATGTCCGGTATGACGAAATCACTGATGTCTGGAAGCCTTAAACCTGAATCCTTCCTCTTTACGGTAACGGCATATACCGGGCCCATGTGAAAAAACCTTGAAAACTCATAACCAACATCCATGATTATTCTGAAACTTGTTTTGTATACCTTTAATGCCTCGTCACCAATAACAAGCGCATATTCATTTTCGTTTAGCAGATCTTCCGCACCTGTATTCTGGGATTCAATCATTTTACCGTCAATCTTCAGGGAAGTGAGCACCAGTCTGAGGTATTCCTTTGTCGTTTCCGTTTCATTTGAAATTGATATCCTCATACTTTTTTTTATCGTATGACCGTCTGAAACAAGTAACGTAGAACCGGTCGTTGAAAGGGTGTGGATGTTTGTGGCATTTATCCTTTCAAGATCGCCCGTGTTCCTGAAGTACGAATAAAGAGATACAACAGAGGCAAGTACACTCCCGTCCAGCACATTCTCAAGATTTTCTCGCGGAGTGCCGCGCGCCACATTGATTCTATCGCTCAGCGAATTATAAAGAGGATCGCTGTGCGTGTAGCTCAGAATTGAATATACTGGATCATTCATTACCCATATCCCCCATGGAAAGATGCTCATACATGTCTCTCACCATGCCGCTGAAGTCATAAGAAGGGTTAAAATTCCAGTCCACTATGGATTCAGAAATGTCCAGTGATCTTGGCCACGTTTCTGCGATTTCCTGTCGATAGTCTGGAACGTATGAAACCCGGAAGTCAGGCAGGTATTTCTGAAGCTCATTCTCAAGGTCCTTTGGCGAAAAACTGAATGCCTGTACATTGTATTCCAGATTATACCTCAGTCTTTCCCTATCAGCGCTCATGATGTCCAGTATGGCTTTAATTGCGTCGGGCATGTACATCATTGGAAGTGTTGCATTCTCTTTTAGATAACATGTGTATTGCTTATGTTTTGCAGCATGAATTATCATGTCAACTGCATAATCCGTTGTTCCGTTGCTGGGAGGCATGGAATAACTTATGAGGCCGGGTAAACGTAAGCCTCTCACATCAATTCCGTATTTCTTTGAGAAATAAGACGATATCTGCTCAGCGAACACCTTTGATATCCCATATATGCTTGCCGGTCTTGTAAGTGTAATGGCAGGCACATTTTCTCTCGGGGTATCTGCTCCAAAGACGCCTATGGTGCTTGGAATGATGACCATTTTCATGGAAAGTTCCCTCGCGACCTTCAATACGTTATATGTTCCAGTGAAGTTGACAGAAAAGGCAAGATCATTGTTCTTTTCGCCCAATGCCGAAAGGATGGATGCGAGATGGATTATGCAATCCACACCCCTCTCCCTTGATATTTCAAGTATGGATTTGTAATCCGTAACATCAACAACCTGCATCTCACAGGGCATGTCAGCATGGGGAAGGTACTTGTCGGTAGCTATTACAGATGATTTACCATATTTCTTGCAAAGCTGAGGTATAAGATCGCTTCCAACCTGTCCAAACGAACCTGTAACAAGAAAAGTAGCCATTGTTAGGTTATGCTAAAGTCATATTATATCTAAGCGATCATCTATTAATAATTCAAGGCATTTAACTCTTGATATTTATGAACAGAACAGGGTGGGTTGCAGAAGAAATTGAAAATCTTAAGAACCAGGGAAGATACATACCAATTCGACAGATAGACGGCCCACAGGGCTCTACCGTTACAATATCAGGAAGATCCCTGCTTAACATGTGTTCAAATAATTACCTCGGCTTCGCAAATAACAGTGAGATAAAAGAAGCTGCAATAAACGCCATACGCACATATGGCGTAGGAGCAGGAGCCGTCAGATCCATAGCTGGTACGATTAAAATACACACGGAACTTGAAAAGGAGGTTGCCGAATTCAAGCACATGGAAGGTTCCGTTGTTTACCAGGGAGGACTTCTGGCAAACATTGCTGCAGTTCCGGTTCTTGTGGGAAAGGAAGATGTGGTCTTCAGCGAGGAGCTTAACCACGCGAGCATTATAGATGCTGTAAGATTGAGCTCGGCAAAGAGGATCGTTTTCAAGCATATGGACATGTCAGACCTCGAAAGGGCGCTCAAGGAGAACAGGAATGCTGGGAAAAAAGCTCTTATAATAACCGATGGTGTTTTCAGCATGGACGGAGACATAGCTCCCCTGCCCGAGATCACGGAGCTTGGTGAGAAGTATGATGCCATGGTATATGTGGACGATGCCCATGGTGAGGGCGTTCTTGGCGATCATGGCAGGGGTATCGTTGATCATTTTCATCTTTCCCAGAGAGTGGACGTGGAGATGGGAACGTTCTCCAAGGCGATTGGTTCCATGGGTGGCTTCATTTCAGGCTCAAGAGACCTTGTGGACATCATGAAGCAGAGGTCCAGGCCATTCCTTTTCAGCAGCGCACTCAATGCTGGCGATGCTGCCGCGGTTCTCAAGGCAATACAGATTCTAAAGAAGGACGACACGCCACTGAAGAAACTGTGGCATAATGCGGACAGACTGAAGCAGGGGCTTCAGAAGGCTGGCTTCGACACCGGTAGAAGCAAGACACCCATAACACCGGTCATGGTTGGAAACGAGAAAAAAACACTTGATCTGAGCGGACTGCTGTATGAAAAATACAGTGTCTTTGCATCTCCAATAGTATATCCAACAGTTGCACAGGGCACAGCAAGAATAAGGCTCATGCCATCCGCAGTTCATTCTGATGATGATATTGATCGGGCCGTTGATGCCTTTGAGAAGGCGGGGAAAGAATTAGGGATCATATAGACACACCATCAGGGATAAATCTTGATCTGGAAGATATCATAGATTTTCATAAAAAACATGGGAGCATCATCATTCCCTTTTCCGGTTCAGTGTACCATGGAAATGTTATTGAGAGGAGGAACAGGTTTCTTGTTTCCGTGAAATACAATGGTAGAAAAATAGATACCCACCTGCATGACCCGGGCCGGCTGAGTGAACTGATATATCCCGGTAACGATGTGATCTTCAGGGAGGCAAGCGGCAAGAAAACTGCCTTTTCCATCACTGCTGCAAAAAAGGATGGTAACTGGATCCTGACAGATTCAAGGTTCCATAATGCTCTGATATCATCATTTTTCAGGAACAGCTGGAAATCTGAAGTCCTTCTGGGAAAAAGCAGGATTGATTTCTTTTCCTCCGGCTACTATGTTGAGATAAAGGGATGTTCGCTGGAAAAGGACGGAATAGCAATGTTTCCCGACGCACCCAGCATAAGGGCTTCACGACAGCTCGCTGATCTTACGAACTGGGTGCTTTCCGGAGGAAAGGCGGCATTAATTGTACTGGTGTTTTCACCAGTTTCAAAATGCTTCATGCCCAATGCAACCACCGATCCTCTTTTCTCCGGGCGATTCAAGGATGCAATTGATGCCGGGGTAAAATGCGCAGCCTTAAGGTTCAGGACTGATGAGCATGGCATATCCTTTACCGGTACCATACCGATTAAGGCCTGGTAGACAGAAAACATTAAACTTTTATCCGTTTGACTGAATGGTATGGACAGGAGGATCAAGGGTAACATAGTAACCATTATAGAAAGCATGGCAAAGCAGTCACCGCCGCATCATTTCGAATTCTCCGACCCTTTCTGGGTCCTGATCACAACGATCCTCTCTCACCGGACAAAGGATTCAGTAACAGATAAGGCGGCCAGAAAGCTCTATGAAAGATATCATGACTGTAAAGGTCTTTCGAAGGCGAAATATGATGACGTTCTTGGTATAATAGATAAGGTTGGTTTCAAAAGGGAGAAGGCGAAAAGGGTAATAGATGCTGCTGAAATCATATGCACTAAATATTCAGGTAAGGTTCCTGAAAGTATTGATGAGCTCATGTCCATAAGGGGAATCGGCCGCAAGACTGCCAATGTGATTCTTTCAGACGCACTTGGTATACCGGCCATAGCAGTTGACACGCATGTGCAGAGGATATGCAGGAGGATTGGAATCGCAAAAAATGACAATCCATTCGATACTGAAAAAGCACTGATGGGTATTGTGCCGAAAAACATGTGGATCGGTCTGAATCCCATGATGGTTGAATTCGGGAAGAATATATGCAGACCCGTAGGGCCAAAGTGCCATATTTGTTCTGTAAGGGAATTTTGCAGATACGGCCAGAAGAGATTGAACGAGACAGCGAAAAAATGATCATGCCATCAATTTGCGTGTATAAAGACAAAAATAAGAAATACTAACAATGATTACGAAATTGCTCTGATACAGAGGAAACTGTGTCAATGTTTAAATATTGATAAATATACGTGTGGTTTGCATGGTTGAAGTTAAGATCAAGAGTGAAATGGATGTGGACAGGGCCCTTTGCAATTATTGCGGGGCATGTGTTGGTATGTGTCCTACGGATGCTATCTTTATGGACGATACTGTCATAGAGATACACGAGGATAAGTGCATAAAATGCACGTTCTGCGTAATTGGCTGCCCGACAGGTGCCATATCTGCGGAGTGGTTCCATGCAAAACTATGACGTTCTTGTGGTGGGTGGAGGCCCGGGTGGCAGTTCTGCCGCAAGGTTCTGTGCAAGGAGCGGTCTGAAGACCCTGATGATAGAGAAGAGACCTGACATTGGTTCTCCGGTAAGATGCGGCGAAGGTCTTTCCAAGGAATGGATGAAGGAGGGTGAGCTTAAACCGGATGATCATTGGATCTCCGATGAAGTGAAGGGTGCCAGAATTTACGGTCCAAGTGAGAAGGTCCCCATAATGCTCACGGCAGAAAAGGCAGGGAACGAGGTAGGCTACGTCGTGGAAAGGGATAAGTTCGACAAGGATCTCGCTGCCATAGCAGCATCTGAGGGTGCCGATATATGGGTTAAGTCACCAGCACTTTCCGTCGTCAAGGAAAAAGATCGTATTGTTGGTGCAAAGGTAAGGCACAACGGAAACATGGAAGAGGTCAGGGCCAAGATGGTCATTGCCGCAGACGGTTTCGAGAGCGAGTTTGGTCGCTGGGCCGGTCTTAAATCCATCATACTTGCAAAGAATGACATCATCTCATGCGTGGAATACAGAATGATGGGTGTTGACAGTGATGCAGATTACACAGACTTCTATCTTGGATCAGTTGCACCTGCAGGTTATATATGGGTTTTTCCCAAGGGTGAGCACCAGGCCAATGTCGGGATTGGCGTCACCATATCAGCAATGAAGGATAGATTCGACGTAAAGAACTATCTGGATACGTGGATAAAGAAACATCCCGGTTATTCAAAGGGGAAGACAATACAGTATATTACTGGCGGAGTATCCGTGTCAAAGGTGAAGGACAAATTCACCCTTCCTGGCCTGCTGCTTGTTGGTGATGCTGCTAGGCTCATAGATCCCATAACAGGCGGCGGAATAGCCAACTCCTACATATCGGGTAAATATGCTGCAACAGTTGCCAGGGAAGCCATCGACTCAGAAGATTATTCCCAGACGATGATGCAGAAGTACGAGAAGATGGTAAAGGACAAATTCCAGAGAAAGCATCTCAGGAACTGGATAGCAAAGGAAAAGCTTGCCAAACTGTCCGATGAAACACTGGATAAGCTGGTCGATGTTGTCTCTGATGTGAAGATGAGGGATATTTCAGTTCAGGCCATACTGGAGGCAATTCTTGCCAAGTATCCTGAAATGGTAAAAGAGCTCGAGGATCTCATTTAGCGATATTTTCCAGGCTGAAGTCACCTGATCTTAGTTGTGACCTCAGCATCTTCTTGAAGTTCCTGTCACCCTGGAGATTCTTGAAGTTCTTCTTCATGGCCCGGTATTCCTTCAGGAGGGATCTGACCTGTTCCTCCGTTGTGCCGGAACCCCTGGCAATCCTCTCTATCCTTTTGGTATTTATTATGTCAGGATCTGTCATTTCCTGTCTCGTCATGGAATCAAGAATGGTACTGTAGAGTTTGAGCTTCTGTTCAGCCGTTTCCACAACGTTTCCATCCATCTTCGCCATTCCACCCATCCTGGCCACAGGTAGAGAATCAAATATCTTTCTCATTATACCGGGACGGGAGAATTTTTCCCAGACCTCATACATGTCCATGAGGTTGAATTTACCCGACATCAACTTTGCCATGGATTCTTCGGCATCCTCTTCCTTGATCTCGGCTTCCCTCGCTATTTCAAGCAGGGATTCAAGGTCTCCCAGGCCAAGGAGTCGTGAAAGAAACTTCTTTGGATCGAATATCTCCATGTCATCCAGATGCTCTCCGGTTCCTATGAAATAGATTGGTACCTTTGCCTCTGAAACTGCACTCAAAGCGCCACCACCCTTCCCTGTTCCGTCCATTTTTGTTATGATGACACCTGTTATCCTCACATTCTCATTAATTCTGGAAGCCTGCGGTCCAGCCTGCTGGCCTACCCCGGCATCGAGAACATACAGCACCTCATCCGGGTTGACAGCATCCCTGACATGGGAAATTTCCTTAAGAAGTTCCTCGTCCAGAGAATCCCTTCCACTGGTGTCAACGATCTTTACCTGTATATCTTTGAGTTCCTTCAGACCGCTCCTGCATATCTTTACTGGATCCTTTGAATTTTTTTCACCATAGAATGCACAGTTGACAGCCTTGGAAATCTGGTAAAGCTGGTCATAAGCAGCCGGTCTGTGTACGTCTGCAGCAATAAGTCCAACGCTCATCCCCTTTCTCATGAAAAATTTCGCAAGCTTGCCTGCTGATGTTGTCTTCCCTTGACCGTAAAGACCAACCAGCATAATGGTCTGCGGCTTGAGGGTCAGGGTTGATCCTTTTCCAAGAAGTGAGAGAAGTTCCTCATAGATGAGCTTTACGATAAAATCCTGAGGAGCCATTCCTGCAGGCGGTTTCTCACCGGTTGCCCTTGCCTCCAGATCCTTGGAAAGTTTAAGGGCAAGCTTGACATTCACGTCTGCTTTTAAAAGGATCCTCTGAATATCCTTTACAACCTCCTTTATTGTTTCTCTGTCAATGATGGAGGAACCTGATATTTTCCTTATGGTGTCCCTCAATGAGGATGCAAAATTTTCCAGTACCATGATATTAAATCCAAAATTGGCCTAATAATCTTTCCCTGCACTCAATATTCTCTCCACCTGTGTCCGCAATTCTGGCAGGTGTAGAATTTTGTCTCCGGTTCGTCAGCAGATCTTGTCTGCTTGAGAAGGAAGTATGCGCCCCTGTGATGGCATTTCGGGCAAACAGCATCTGAATCAAGAGGTTCTGTGATTCTATCCTCGTTAATCACTATGAGGGATTTTCCCTCGCTCTTGGATACAATTTTCTGTGAACCCCCATTCTCCTTAGGCTGCTCATATCCGCATGAAGGGCACACGTATGAGTCTTTTCTTGGTAACATAAGTGTGCCGCATTTTTTGCAGAACATTGAAGCATGTTATCACTTGATTCTATATAAACATGGTAAATATGACGCTGCAGCCAGGGATAATCAATTTGTAACATCCTGTTTCAGGCAATCACCTTTGGCAGAGGCAAATGATGTAACCCCTCATGATCAGGATTAAGATGATTTCTTTATCTTATCATGTGATGCAAGGTCTGGAGTAACATGGAACCAAATATCAGTGCATACCTTCAGGGAAAGATAAAGCAGGCTCAGCAGCTGGAACTCCAGCTGGAGCAGGTTGCATCTCAGAAGTACCAGATGGAGCTCAGGGTGAAGGAGATAGAGAAGACACTCAAGGAGCTTGAGAGTGTAGGTGAAACATCACCCATATACAGGAGCGTCGGAGGCATTCTGTACAAGGTGGAAAACAAGTCAAAGCTTGTCAGTGATCTGCAGGAACAGAAGGAGCTTGCTGAGATAAGGATAAAGAGCATGGAGAAGCAGCAGAAGAACATTGAGGACAAATACAAGGAGATAGAGGAGTCCATAAGGAAGAGCTATGGTGAACAGGGGAATAAGGTAGGATAGAATGTCGGTCATTTCCGGAACAGATCGGCAAATGGCCGGTCTTTCGGGTTTTCCTGTCGTTATAAAGTTCAACGATGAAGGATATAACGTAACATTTTCCGGATCTGTCAGCGTTCTTACATCCATACCCAATACTGGAATGGTTGATTTTTCCCTCATTCAAAGTGCATGTCTGAGTCACTCGATTGAAAAAACGAAGGATCCTGTATCATTCTGCGAGAATATGGTCAGTGAGATTTACCATGGCAGGGGAGAAACCGTGAGCAGTGTTGCAGGAAAGGCAGTAATAAGATCTCAGGAAGGGATGATAATCTCAGCAGAGCTGGCAGCATCATGGAAAAACTATTTCCATCCAAGGGGCAACTTCTCTGCCACCTTTAAGGGCTTCACGGCATGTCCCTGCAGCATGAAATCAGTTAGAGATCTACTTCAGTCAGAATTTCCCGAATATGGGTCTAAAATATCCAGTCTTCCTGGTATAACACATAATCAGCGGGTTGATTTCACTGTTGAAATGCGCTATGACGAACCTCTCGATCATATCATTGTGCAGGCTTTAAAGACAGCGGAATTTTCCATGGGCAATGTGCTCTCATTCAGCGATTCCCAGAATGAAACAGACCTCATGATCATGAAGGCACATTCCAATCCCAGGCTTATTGAGGACGTTCTCAAAAAGGGTGTGGTTTACTCGCGGAATCTCTTGAAAAACATTCCGGAATTAACGGAAATGGAGATACGTGTGAAGAGTATGGAGAGCATTCATCCATACGATGCGGTTGCATCCGCAACAATATCACGGTAGGAATTCCCAAAAGAAAACCGATAGGCAAATAAGATCGATATGGTCTGATAAAATCTCTAAGCTGGACAAACGGAATACCGAAATCTCTTCCCTATTACAGTTAAATACAGAATGGTTAACTTTAGGCCAAACATGCAGTATATCCTGTAAAGTACCATGGATTTCATAAAAGGATAATTCTTTCATCTGGATCATAACTGTCATCTTCAGCACATGAAGAACATAACTGGCTGGGATCATTGCTTCTGCTCCATGTAAAAAACGCAGCCATTACAGTTATGAACCATTCCCTATAGGTGTAGAATGGAACATTCCATCAAATTATGTGCGTTTGTTCAAGCGAAATGTTTATTATA
>JAMCUH010000049.1 GCA_023379435.1 Thermoplasmatota archaeon
CCACCCTCAAGCAATGTTCTTGACGGTACTTGCAGGACAATGATATTTACATCCAATGCTAAGCGGAAATTAAAAGGCGCCGATCTGGTAATCATGAATGATGATTCTCTCGGAATTGGAAACATAATGGCTAAAATAGAGGAAACAGGCATCGGATCATTGCTCGTTGAGGGTGGTTCCATAGTCATTAACGAATTCATAAGTGAACGGATAATTGATGATTTTTTCATATATATCGGCAACGTCATACTTCCGGAAGATGGAATAAAACTTTTCAGGCCAAACATGGAAATACGCAACATTATTGTTGAAAGAAAGAATTTCGGAGAAGGGATCCTTCTCAGGATTGATCCTTTAAAGCTGGTGAGCAATGCATGAGTGGAAAAGGTTATCTTAGGCTTCAATGGGCAAGGGAACACATGGATGTTATGACAAAGATAAGGGAGGAATTCGTTTCAGGCAAACCATTAAAGGGAATTAAAATAGGTATGGCCCTTCACGTTGAGGCAAAAACTGGTATCTTTTCCCTTCTTCTTAGGGAGGGAGGCGCAGAAGTCAGACTTGCGTCGTGCAATCCCCTTAGTTCTGATGATGCCGTTGTAACATCACTTAGAGAGGATTATTCGATGCCAGTGTATGCCAAAAAAGGGGAAACGAGGGAGGAATATTATGAAAATCTCAACCATGTTCTTGATCTGAAGCCAAATGTCATTATAGATGATGGCGGCGATCTGGTGAGAATAGTGCACGAGGAAAGACAGGACCTGATACCGGACATAATTGGCGGAAACGAGGAAACAACCACCGGTGTTGTCAGGCTAAGGGCAATGGAGAAGGCGGGTTTTCTCAAATTCCCCATGTTTGATGTCAACGATGCAAAAATGAAGCATTTCTTTGACAACAGATATGGAACCGGCCAAAGTACCCTTGATGGCATTATGCATGCCACAAATCTCCTGATTGCAGGTAAGAATATAGTTGTTGCAGGATACGGTTTCTGTGGAAAGGGAATCTCAATGAGAATGAAAGGAATGGGTGGCAATGTGACAATCACAGAAATAGATCCCGTTAAGGCTGTGGAGGCTGCCATGGACGGTTTTCATGTAAAAAAGATGAATGATGCCATACGGGATGCGGATCTTCTTGTCACTGCAACAGGTATGAAATCTGTTGTAACCTATGAGGATTTCCTTGTGGCAAAGAAGGGGATAGTCATCTGTAATGCAGGTCATTTCGACAACGAGCTTGACGTTGCATCTCTTGAAAAGAATGCATTGGAGAAGACGCCAGTCAGGGATGATGTCATGAAATACAAAATTTCAAATGGAAATGAGATCAATCTCATCTCGCAGGGTAGGCTTGTAAACCTTGCATCAGGCCAGGGTCATCCTGTGGAGATCATGGACATGAGCTTTTCCATTCAGGCTCTTGTTGCGAAGTATCTGGTTGAAAAGCATAATGAACTTAGCAACAGGGTCTATCCGGTACCGGATTCCATTGACCAGGATGTTGCTGTTCTGAAACTCAAAGCACTTGGTCTCAACATTGATTCCCTCAGTGATGAACAGGTAAAATATTCATCCTCGTGGAACGAAGGTACCTGAAGCAGCGTGAAATATTCAATACCAATTCAAAAATATTCTGTGTACAATTGAAGTTTCTTTCTCTTCGGTAAAAAGTTACATTGATCGAGTTCCTGTGTAATGATCATCTGCAAAATATAATTAAATGGCTTCATATCTCCAAGGGCAATGCCGTCGTAGCTCAGCCTGGTAGAGCGCGTGCTTGGTAAGCACGAGGTCGCGGGATCGAAACCCGTCGGCGGCTCTCAACTTACTTTCCAAACCCACATACAATAAGCGGAAATCCTGTTTGCAAGGAAATTAACTGAATAGTTTATGCAGATCGTGTATTAGAAACGGTGCTGAGGCAGATTGTGGAGGCTCCTGATCTGAGGAAGAGATTCCAGAAGGAACTTACAGTGCAAGAAAAATAATTTGACGGGTCGGGATTTAAGTATAGTCTCGAGGAGGTATTATTTGGACATCATGTCTTTAATAACTCTCTATTCTCAACCCTTCTATATCCTTAAAATGCTTAATATTACGCGTGATAAGAATCTCGTTTCTTCTTGAACAGATACCCGCAATCATGGAATCTTCTGGATCGATTAACATTCCATTTTTTCTTTTTTGTGCAAAGATCTTTCCAGCCTCTATTGCAGAATTCCCATCAAAACTTATTATTGGTAGGCCTTTGAGTATTCTATTTATCTTATTTCTCTCCCGATCCTGTTTAATGCTAAGGGTCACACCAACGAATAATTCAAAAATTGAAATTGAGGTAACTGCTATAGTGTTACCATTTTTTTCAATTTCCTCCGCCTTCTTTATCGCCTCCTTATCAGATTTCATTATGTCTATAAGAAACGAAGTATCAGCTATCATTATCTATTTAACTCCGAGGTAATTTTATTTATTCTTTCTCTGGTTAACTTCCTGGAATCTCTAATATTCTTCTCTAAAGATTTTCCCTCATCTTCTTTTATGATGTCCTTTAAATCAAGCACATTTGTTTTATTTGTCAGTCTATAAATGAGTTCTGTAAAACTTTCGTTTTTTAACTTTAACTCTGATAACCTTAAATAAGCTTCATCCGAAATAGATATGTTTTTGCTTCCCATCTCGTTCACACACACATATATGTGTGTAAAACATATAAACCTTCTTCTGGATCATGATTCAAGGCATGCTGATTACTTCCAACTATCCCGAATCAGTCAGCAAGTATTCATTGGTAGATACTATCAAAGTCAATGCGACCTGATATATCAGTCAATGGATCACCAAGTACCTCAATCTCCTCGTTTAGTTTGGATAATCCACTAAGGTATAGGTTCACATCTCTTTGTACTGTTTCTCTTTCTAAATTAATTGAAAAAGCAAATGAGCGAGATGTGGATATAAGAACCGACGACCCTTACCTTATGATCCTTCTGCACTCTTCTTACGCGTTCCGATGTTGGCGCAATCACCCGCGATATGATAAAGTTTGTAAAAATTTAGATCAAGCAGAAATATCCATCCACAATGTTCAACAATTAGCTATTCATGTATTCATACGAGACCTAGAAAATGGCATTGCTCTGGCTCCAGAAACCCAGAAAGTCAGGCGCTGTGATTTATGGATATCCGGAGAGCCATCGAATTTCATCTCATTGGAAGTAAAATCACGCAATGAATTATGAACACCTAAATTTTGGCTTTCTCCGGACAATGCCACTAAAGCGATAAGGGCAGCTCTTGATTCAGCCGGCATTAATCAAGAGGGCAACGAGATCCCAATAGCCCTGGCATTCTTTGGTTAGGTGGTTTTGCACTTAGCTCTACGAATATTGAAACCATTCTTAGGCAGGTCCGTTTAGAAATTCAGCAACTTGATGACTGGGTTCTGAGACCTTCCATGCCGAAGGTCTCGTAAGTACCCTTTATAGTTATCGGTACCTGTATAGAAATCGTTCAGCAAAAATTCATTTCCTTTGCATATGGAAGCAGGGAAAATTCAGCATGGACCGCTCGGGATTTGATTGAAGTTTTAAGGGAATACTTTAGACAGGAAGCAGCAAAACGATTTTGGTCGTCCAAGTGTGAAGCTATAAATAGTGTTTAAACATAAACATATGTTATGTCTAAAACCATCACAATTAAGAATTCTGTATACGAGGAATTAAAGGGATTCAAGAAAGAGAACGAAAGTTTTAGTGAAGTCTTGGACAGGCTTATCAAATCTCAGAGCAAGAAGGATCTCCTTAAGTCATTAAGAGGAAGCATTGAATTTGAGGATAAGGAGAAACTCCTTAAGGAGATTGAAAAGAAAAGGTGGGAGAAGAGGAATTGATTCTACTGGACACAGACGTCATCATAGAAGTCCTGGATAAGAAATCAGACAAGGGGAATGCACTAATGCTCAGGGTTATTGAAAGCGGAGAAGAATACTGTACAAGTTCTGTGAACATGCACGAAGTGCTTTATGGCATAGAAAAATATTCCAAGGACTCTCATTTAATCTTGCAGATACCAACACTGGGATATAATAAGGATGACAGTGAACTATCGGCTGTTCTGGAGCTAAGTGCCGAAAGAAAAGGAAGGTCAGTTCCAAGAATGGATGCAATCATCGCGTCAATAGCAATAAACAACGGTTGCTCATTATATACATTAGATGAACACTTTGAAGTTTTTACGGACGAAGGTCTTAAACTGTTCAGATAGGGCAGAATGGTCCAGCTTATAGAGGATTTCCAAAAACTCCCACCGAAACCCTTTTTCATGACCTCATGATCTAGTATCATGAATCTCTTCCAGACCGGACTATCTGAACTCTACAAGGAAATTGAATCCCTGGGTGATCCCTTAACCGGCATATCTGACCGAATCGACTTCGAGAGGATCAGGCCTATACTTTCCGATCTCTATGAGAATGACACAGACAAGGGTGGAAGGCCAAATTATGATCCCATACTCATGATCAGGATACTACTGCTTCAGCAGTGGTATTCTCTCTCAGATCCACAGATAGAAAGGGAGATCCGTGACAGGATATCATTCCTTAATTTCCTTGGATATCCTGAGAAGCTTCCGGATCGGAATACAATATGGTACTTCCGTGAAAGATTATCAAAAACAGGGAAGGACAGGCTTGTCTTCAATGAGATCAGGGACCAGATCATGGCAAAGAGAATAAGGGTAAAGCCGGGTACAATGCAGGACGCATCATTCATTGAGGCAGATCGCGGAGAGTATGGCAAATCCGGGGGAGGGGATGCCAAAACCAGGAGATCAAGGGATGGTGCATCCGCCACAAAGAATCATGAACATCACTTTGGATACAAGGCTCACACCCTTGTCAATGAGATGAAAATAATTGAGAAGTTAGCCGTAGCACCTGCGAATATCCATGATTCCCAGATTGATCTTTCAATCCCGGGAATCATATGCTATCGTGATAAGGGATATTTCGGATCCGAATGCAAAGGCATCAATGGCACCATGGATCGTGCAGTGAGAGGTCATCCACTTCCAGTGAAGAGTATACGCAGGAATCTCAGAATATCCAGGATCAGATCGGCGGTGGAACATCCCTACACCTTCATGAAGAGTGTGTTCCATTTCTTCCATGTGATGGTCACGACAGTGCAGAGGGTGAGAGTGAAGACATACTTCACTGCCATGTGTTATAATCTCATAAGGGCAAGATTTGTTGACAGGATAGCGTAAGCCATCGAAATTTAGAGAAAATATAGGGAAAAACATGGTGAAATTCACCGTGTTTCCATATATTTCAGGAATGATTGGCTGATTTTACAATGTTCAGGAAAGACATTGTACTATATTGAATGGTTTTGGGAAATCCTCTTATTATATATTACGGCCACTTACAAATAAGGGATTCTGTGGTAAAGAGGGATAATATCAATTCTGGCTTTACGGAAGAAGAAGAAATGGCTATGGCGGAACATGCAAAGGAACTAGATGCCAGAAGGATGAGGGGACCAAAACCTAAACCTGAGGATTTCGAAAAGGATGTACTTGACAAAATTGCTCAAATGGTTGAGCCTGATCTGACCATCGCAACCAACTTGCACAAAATGATTAAGGAGATAGCACCCGGTCTGACTTCAAGGACCTGGTACGGGATACCAGCCTATGAAAAGAATGGGTCAGTTCTTTGCTTTTTCCAGGAGAGACGTAAGTTCAAGACGAGATACGCTACTGTAGGTTTTAGTGATAAAGCGAAATTAGATAATGGACCTATATGGCCTACCACATTCGCGGTAGTTGAATGGAACCAGGAAGTTAGTAAGAGGTTAAAGGAGTTAATTACAAAAGCAATCTCTTAGTTAGAAAATATCCTTTATACTGTGATTCTGAAACCCACTTTTTATCGTTTTAGGTGAACAGTCCATTTCATGCATAAGGTTGATTTTTCAATCGATGGCCATAATGCGATTATTTGCTGGCCCAGTGTGAATAGTACAAATGGTATGATGGGTGAAGCTAGAGGACGAGAGTCATTGGAGTACAATGTACATCTATTATGGTGGCTTAAGGGCGGAAAGCTTCTTTAGGAGTTCGTCAAAGACCAAATTTCTTTTTTCACGGGATAATCGAAATACTGTTTTGATTATCGCAGCATTTGTAATAGTAAAGACATAATTCAATTTAATCACACTATCTTGGGCAGCTCCTTCACTTTTCAATATACTTATGCCACTCATTCTGGTGTT